>JAUSPL010000508.1 GCA_030656535.1 Gemmobacter sp. | reverse complement strand
GAGACCGGCGGTGAGAAAGTCTACCACGGTAGTGGCGGGATGACCCTACTGCGGGCGGCGTAAAAGTCGTCCACCTTTACCCTTTTTGGCGACAGGGGGGGCGGGAGGATTTTCACCGTGGACATGTATCGGAGGGTTCGGCTGGGCTGTGCTGAGGGCATGAGCCAGCGAGAAGCAGCGCGTCATTTCAAGATCTCGTGTGACAGCGTCAGGAAGATGATAGCGTTCTCGGCACCGCTTGGTTACCGGCGGAAAGCTGCGGTGAAGCGGCCAAAGCTGGACGGGTTCACCGGGATCATCGACGGCTGGCTGGACGGTGATCGTGAGGTCCATCGCAAGCAGCGCCACACGGCGAAGCGGGTGTTCGAACGGCTTCGCGATGAGCACGGCTTCAGTGGCGGCTATACGATCGTGAAGGATTACATGCGGGAACGCGAGCGGCGCGGCCGCGAGATGTTCGTGCCGCTGGCGCATCCGCCCGGCCATGCCCAGGCCGACTTCGGCGAAGCGGTTGTCATCATCGGCGGTGTCCAGCAAAAGGCGCATTTCTTCGTCCTCGACCTGCCGCACAGCGATGCCTGTTATGTCAGGGCCTATCCTGCGGCGACAGCAGAAGCCTGGGTTGATGGCCATGTTCATGCCTTCGCCTTCTTCGGCAAGGTGCCAGCATCAATCCTCTACGATAATGACGGATGCCTGGTGTCGAAGATCCTGCCGGACGGAACGCGCCAACGGGCCACGCTCTTCAACGGATTCCTGTCGCACTATCTGTTCCGGGACCGCTATGGCCGGCCCGGCAAGGGCAATGACAAAGGCAATGCGGAAGGGCTCGTCGGCTACTCCCGCCGCAACTTCATGGTGCCGATCCCGCGGTTTGCGACCTGGGACGCGTTCAACACCTACCTCGAAGACAAGTGCCGCAAGCGTCAGCCGGATGTGCTTCGGGGCCAGTCCGAGACGATCGGCCAACGCCTCGCCCGGGATCTGGCCGCTATGACCCAACTCCCGGCGGCGCCGTTCGATGCCTGCGATCAGGCAACCGGACGGGTCAGTTCGCAGGCGCTGGTGCGCTACAAGACCAATGATTACTCTGTGCCGGTCACCTACGGCCACCGCGACGTCTGGATCAGGGGCTATGTCGATGCGGTCGTAATCGGCTGCGGCGGCGAGATCATTGCACGTCATCCGCGCCGCGTTGACCGCGAGGATATGGTCTTCGATCCGATCCACTACCTGCCGCTGATCGACCAGAAGATCAACGCCCTCGATCAGGCGGCGCCCTTGGCGGAATGGGACCTGCCGCCTGAGTTCGCGACCCTGCGTCGGCTGATGGAGGCGCGGATGCTGAAGATGGGACGCCGCGAATATGTTCAGGTGCTGCGCCTGCTGGAGTCTTTCGATATCGACGATCTCCATGTCGCTATAAAGAAGGCCCTGCAGTTGGGCGCCATCGGCTTCGATGCGGTCAAGCACCTCGTCCTGTGTCAGGTCGAGAGACGGCCACCAAAGCTGGACCTCGACATCTACCCATACCTGCCGCGTGCGAACGTAGAGACAACGTCGGCCGCCAGTTACATGGCCCTGATGTCGGAGGCGGCGGAATGATTGAGGTCCCGAAGATACTGCTCGCGGATCACCTCAAGACGCTGAAGCTGCCGACCTTCCTGCGGGAATACGAGAAGCTGGCCCGTCCCCGGCGGCGGACGCCGCCAATACTGAAGGTTGCGCGCGTCCGCGCGCGGGGCGCCACCGAGGGGCTGGATCATGTCCAGTTCCTGGCGCGTCTGGTCGAACTGGAACTGATTGATCGCGAGCGCAGGATGATCGAGCGGCGTATCAAAGCCGCGAAGTTCCCGGCCACCAAGAGCCTCGACAGCTTCGACTTCAAGGCGATCCCCAAACTGAACAAGTTGCAGGTGCTGGAACTGGCGCGCTGCGAATGGGTCGAGCGGCGCGAAAATGTCATCGCTCTTGGCCCGAGCGGCACGGGCAAGACCCATATCTCCCTGGGTCTCGGGCTGGCCGCGTGCCAGAAAGGTCTTTCGGTGGCCTTCATCACCGCTGCCACGCTGGTCAACGAGCTGATGGAGGCGCGCGACGAGCGCCGTCTGCTCCGCCTGCAAAAGCAGATGGCCACCGTCAAGCTGCTGATCATCGACGAATTGGGCTTCGTGCCGCTGAGCAAAACCGGCGCCGAACTCTTGTTCGAACTGTTCTCGCAGCGCTATGAGCGCGCATCCACAATGATCACCAGCAACCTGCCATTCGATGAATGGACCGAAACCTTCGGCACCGAACGCCTGACCGGCGCATTGCTCGACCGGCTGACCCACCACGTCAACATCCTGGAAATGAATGGTGACAGCTATCGGCTCGGCCAAAGCCGCGCTCGCAAAGCCGAAGCCAAGACCTGATCATTCGCCCCAGAATTGGCCCTTCGGGCCAATGCGCCATGGCACGCGCCAGCTATCTGATGAGCGCGCGCGCCATGGCGCTCGGTGCCACGCCACTGGCCGGGTTTTGCGCCGCCACGTGGCCGGTTTTTACTCCGCCGTTGACACCGCCCGCCGCAAGTTCAAGTGCAAGGCCTGCGCGCACCAGTTCAGCGTGACCAGCGGCACGATCTTTGCCAGCCGCAAGATGGACTTCGTTGATCTGCTGGCGGCGATCTGCATCATGGTCAACGCCGCCAAGGGCGTTTCCATGGTCCAGCTTTCGCGCGATCTGGACTGCCAGTACAAGACCGCCTTCGTTCTGGCACACAAGCTGCGCGAAGCGATGGCGCAGGAAGTGCAGACCGGCGAAGTTCTGACGGGCCACGTCGAGATTGATGGCGCATACTTCGGCGGTCACATTCGCCCCGAGAACGTGAAGGCTGATCG
>JAUSPL010000507.1 GCA_030656535.1 Gemmobacter sp. | reverse complement strand
ACATCTTTCATCCGCCGGTCGGCCTGCCGCAATGGCCCGAAGGCGACCGTACCAGCCGGATCGTGGTGATCGGCCGCGACATCCCGCGCGACATTCTGGAAAGCAGCCTTGCGGTTCTACGGATGCGTCCTGAGCCAACCGGGTCGGGCGAGATGATGGCGCAGCACATTCAGATGCCTTTCTGACCACCGTCCGGCGCGTCTTCCCTTTCATCAAACTGCAGGCCAATCATGCCCACTTCTGACACCCGCCTTCCCGTTACCGTCCTTTCCGGCTTTCTTGGTGCCGGAAAAACCACGCTGCTGAACCACGTCCTGAACAACCGCGATGGCCGCCGCGTGGCGGTGATTGTTAACGACATGTCCGAGGTCAACATCGACGCCGACCTGATCCGCGAAGGTTCAGACCTGTCGCGGGCGCAGGAAAAGCTGGTCGAGATGACCAACGGCTGCATCTGCTGCACCCTGCGCGATGATCTGCTGACCGAGGTGCGCCGGTTGGCGGCCGAGGGACGGTTCGACTACCTCCTGATCGAATCCACCGGCATTGCCGAACCGCTGCCCGTCGCCGCGACGTTTGATTTCCGCGATGAGAACGGCGACAGCCTGTCTGACGTGGCACGGCTGGATACCATGGTGACGGTGGTCGATGCGGTGAACCTGCTGCGCGATTTTGCCAGCCACGACTTCCTTGCCGACCGTGGTGAAAGTCTGGGCGAGGATGACAGCCGCAGCCTCGTCAACCTGCTGACCGAACAGATCGAGTTTGCCGATGTGGTGGTGCTGAACAAGATCGCAGATGCATCGGCCGAACAGGTGGACGCCGCCCGCAAGATCATCCGCGCACTGAACCCCGACGCCCGCGTGGTTGAGACCAGCCATTCCCGGGTTGACCCGACGGCGATCTTTGACACGGGACTGTTTGATTTTGATCAGGCCCATACCCACCCGATGTGGGCCAAGGAACTCTACGGTTTTGCCAATCACACTCCGGAGACCGAGGAATATGGTATCTCATCCTTTGTCTATCGCGCCCGCGAACCCTTTGAGCCCGTGAAGGTTCACGCCGTGCTGAACGGGGATCTGCCCGGCGTGATCCGCGCCAAGGGGCATTTCTGGATCGCGTCGCGCCCGAACTGGGTGGCCGAGTTCAGCCTTGCGGGCGCGATGTCATCGGTCACACCGCTGGGCGGGTGGTGGGCATCGGTGCCGCGCGAACGCTGGCCGACGCATCCCGATGCCTTGGCCGAAGTCGCCGCAAAGTGGCAAGAACCCTGGGGTGACCGGCGGCAAGAGATCGTGTTTATCGGCGCAGGGATGGACCGTGCGGCCATCTCCGCGGCACTTGATGCCGCACTGGTGTCAACGGACGCATTTACGCCTGACGCCTGGCGCGACATGGCCGATCCGTTTCCGGCCTGGCGCCGGACGACCGCCTGATTGCGCTGGGGCGTTCTGGTCATGCGCAAACCCAACCTCGCAACCTCGCTGCGCCGCAGGGCGAAAGGCAACCCGATGGCCGCCTATGACGCACTGCCCCCCGACGCGCGCCGATGGGTGATGCAGGCCGCCCTGCCGTGGAGCGCGCGTTCGGTTGCGCGCCTCTGGGGTCGCGCCCTGCGTGACGCCAAGGGCGACAGGGCCGCCGCTATGGCACGGCTGGCCGCGGCAGAGCGAAGGCTGCTGGAACGCGATGCCCCAAGGGTTTGGGGTGACGGCTATCTGCAGGCGAAAGGCTGACTGGGCCTGTCTCAAGGCCTCTCCGTGACTGGGCAGCAGACAGATGAGGTGTTGCCGGAGACACAAGTTCTGCTTGCAACCGAAATTTCATCTGTTAGCGTCCCAGTATGAACAGGGGTGCTCCGTAATGCCGGGGCTGAGATGTCGGGTGCAATCCCGCGAACCCTTTAGCTGATCTGGGTAATGCCAGCGGAGCGAGGTGAGATGTTTTCCGGCGCACAAATATCCCTGTATCCCATGTCCGATGGTTTCATCGGCATCATCCTTGGCGCGATTGGCGCGCTGGACCCTTGGCGTGATCGCCTGCGGATCGAAACCGATGACCTGTCCACCCTGATGGTCGGGCCACCGGAAATCCTGTTTCCGGCGATGCGCGATCTGTTCGTGGCTGCGGCCCGCACCGGCGTGCATTGCACGCTGCACGCCACCGTGTCGCGCGGCTGCCCCGGTGAACCAGATGACCCGATCTGCACCCCGCTGGGCGGCCTGCCGCCCGGTGCGCCGATGACCGACCGGATCGCAGCGGCGCGGGCCGGTGTGGCGGCGGCCGCGGTGACAGCGCAGCCAGTGGCCGCGCAATTCTCGCTGTATCCGCTCGGCCTTGGGCATCACATGGACGAGATTTACGGCTGCATCGATTTCCTGAAAACCTCGGGCACGTTTGATCGGTCGAAGAATTTCTGCACCAAGCTGCGCGGCGACGCGGGACCGGTGTTCGAAACCCTGTCGCAGGCCTTTACCGGGTTTGGCGCACAGGCGGGCCATGTGGCCCTTGACGTGACCTTGTCGGCCAACAGCCCCAGCAAGGTCTGACCCCGCGGCACCCGCCGCTTTTCCAACCTCACAACAAATGGAGATTTCCATGCCGAACACGGCTGTCTGGACTTTGCGTGAAACCTTGATCGTGGCCGTTCTGGGCGCGGTTTTCGGGGTGTTATACTTGGGGTGGGTGCAGGTCTGGCTGATCTTGCAAGCCATCTTCGGCGCGGTCACGATGGATGTGGTGATGGGCTTTTGGTTCATCGTGTCGATCATCGCGGCGGCCATCATCCGCAAACCCGGCGTAGCGCTGGTGTCCGAGGTGATGGCGGCGGCTGTGCAGATCCTGCTGGGCAGCCCAGCGGGGTTGCTGTTGCTGCTGACCGGCCTTGTCCAAGGCGCCGGGGCAGAGGCGGTGTTTGCCGCCACCCGCTATCGTCGCTGGTCGCTGCCGGTACTGATGGCTGCGGGGGTGGGAGCAGCTGTGGCATCCTTTGCCTATACATGGGTGCGGTTCGACTATGGCAGCCTTGCGCCCGGTCTGCTGGTGGTGATGTTCGTGCTGCGCTGTGCCTCGGGCGCGCTGTTGGGTGGGCTTTTGGGGCATGTGACCGTCAAGGCGCTGTACCGAACCGGCGTTCTCTCTGGCCTTGCGATCGAACGTGACCAGCGCGCCGCCCATGCCTGAGGCGCTGTCTTGCGAAGGGGTGGCTGTGCGCTACCCCTTTGCCGCGCGCGATGCGGTGGGGCCCCTGACGCTGCAGGTGGCGCAGGGTGAGCGGGTGCTGCTGCTGGGCCCGTCGGGATGCGGCAAATCCACCTTGCTGCACAGCCTTACCGGTCTGATCCCGCACGCCATTCCGGCAGACCGTCGCGGGGCGCTGCATCTGTTCGGGCAAGCGGTGGAAAGCCGCAGCCCGGCAGACTGGGCAGACCGCGTGGCAATCCTGTTTCAGGACGCCGACCAAACGCTGGCAGGGTTGACGGTGTCAGATGAGATCGCCTTTGCACTGGAAAATCGCGCCATGCCTCCGGCCGAGATCACGCTACGCGTCACACGGGCCATGTCGCAGGCCGGACTGCCGGAAAGCTGGTCCGAACGGCGGATTTCCACGCTTTCGGGCGGGCAAAAGCAACTGGTTGCGCTGGCTTCGGTTCTGGCACAAGGGGCCGATCTGGTGGTGGCGGATGAGCCGACTGCCTGCCTTGCTCCGGCAGCGGCACGAATGCTGGCCGACCTGCTGCTCGCCCCAGGTCAAACCGTGCTGATCGTGGATCACCGGCTGGGGCCGATCCTTGATCGGATTGACCGAGTGATCGTGCTGGGGCGGGAAGGACAACTGCTGGCTGACGGGCCCCCTGCGCAGGTTTTTGCGACCCATGGTCCAACGCTTGCCGCCCAAGGGATCTGGACGCCGCTCGCTGTGCGGGTTCGGCTGGAGCTTGCGACACAAGGGATCAACGTGCCGCCTGTGCTGCAGGTGGCTGACCTTGTGCCACATCTGCCGCCCGATGCCGATCTGGGACCAATGCTGTTAGCTGCCCCCCTGCCGCCCGGCCCCGTTGTGGTCTGCCTGCACGATGCCGCCTGCGCGCCGCCGTTTGGGCCAAAGGTGTTGCGCGACATCTCGATGCACTTGCGCGGCGGCGAGGTGCTGGGCATCCTCGGGCCGAATGGGGCGGGCAAATCGACGCTGGCGGCCTGCCTTGCCGGGTTGATCCCACCGCGCGAGGGTCGCCGCGACGGGCCGCCAGGGGCCATCGCCTTCCAGAACCCCGAGGCGCATTTCACCACCGACAGCGCCCTTGCGGAACTCGCTGCCTCCGGTATGACGCCCCCCCAAGCGGCCGAGGTGCTGGGCGATTGGGGCCTTTCCCATGTCGCGCAGCAGCACCCCTTCACCCTGTCGACGGGACAGAAGCGGCGGCTGGCGTTGGCGCTTCTGACCGCAACCGACCGTTGGCCAGTGCTGGTTCTGGACGAACCGACCGCCGGGCTGGACCACGCCGGAACCTTGTTCATCGCGCGCCACATCCGGCGGCTGGCGGCACGGGGCAAGGCGCTGGCTGTCATCACTCACGACGCCGATTTCGCCCTGTCGGTTTGCGACAAGATCGCGGTACTGGCGGATGGCACCATAAGGACCGACGGCCCGGCCCGGCAAGTTCTATGCGACACAGCTCTGTTGCAGGCCGTTGGTTTGGCCCCGCCCGAGGCGACCCCTCTTTTGGACTGGATGGAGCGAAAAGGATGATAGGCCGCCTGCACCCGCTGCCCAAGCTCGCCCTGTGCCTGATCTGGATCGGCGCGTCGGTTCTGGTGTTCGACCTGCGCTTTCAACTTCTGACACTGGCGTTGGCCTTGGCACTGTTGTGGGCGGTCGAACGCGTGCCATTGTGGAAACTGCTGGCCCTGATGATCCCCTTTGCCCTGTTCGGCTTCGGTTTCCTGACCACCTCGGTGCTGTTCAACCAAGAGTCCGGCTTTGCCCTGCAGATGGCCCACGAACAGGGTGCGGCTTCACCGGACTTTTCGCCGGGTCTGGTGCTGTTCGCCCGCACACTGGCCTGCGGCATGGTGTCGGCGCTGTTTGCGCTGACCACCGATCCGGGGCAGTTGGTGCGGTCGCTGATGACCCACCTGCGCCTGCCTGCGCCTGTCGGGTTTGCCCTGATGCAGGCGATGCACCTTGTCCCCGATCTGGGGCGCGAGATGCAGACGATGCGCATGGCCCGCGCCATGCAGCAGCGCCGCCCGATGCGCCGCATCCCGCGACCGGGCGAGGTGATGGCACTGACCATCCCGTTGCTCGCCTTCGCCATCCGCCGCGCCAGCCGCGCGGCCATCGCAATGGAGGCAAAGGGCCTGCGCCCCCATCACCCCCGCAGCCAGATGAAAACAACACCTATCCGGGCAGGCGACACTGCCGTCCTCGGTTTTGGGCTGGCAATCCTAGCAACCCTGATCACACTTCTTGATCAAACTTAGCGAAATCAGGGCATCATTTGCAGCTTCTCTGCCTCCTCCGGTTCGTTCCTTGTGTTCCATGCCGGACAGCTTAAGCCTTTGCTCCGTTCGCTCTGTGTCCTGTTCCTGATTTCGTTGGCCAGACTTCGAGCAACCCGGAAAGGATCACCAGCGCACCGCCGAACAGCTCGCTGATGGAAAGGCTTTCGCCCGCGAACATCGCAGCTGTGACGGCTCCAAAAAAGACCTCTGTCATCAACAGGATGCCGACGCGCGCGGGGTCAAGCCGCACAGCCGCCCACATAAGGGCAGCACTCGAAAGGACCCACCAAAAGCCTCCGGTAAAGAGGACATGTATCGCTATTGCGGACAGGTCACCTTCTGCAATCGTTGGGAACGGCTCAAGGAAGGGCGCGCTCAGAAGCGACATCACGGTCGCTCCAAGAGAGAACAAGAATGCAGAGGACAAGGGCTTCACGTCGGACTTTAGCCGCATCCCTGCCGCAGCAAACGCCCAGATCAGACCGCCGACGAAGGCCATCCACTCTCCCAGATTGCTCGGAATCGGGAACCCGCCATCTCCTCCAAGCATGATGAAGAGCCCGGCAAGCCCGACTGCAATGGCGAACAGTCGCATACGAGGAACCTGCACGCGCAACAGAAACCTTGCAATCAGCACGCTCCAGACAGGGCTGAAGAACCAGAGCAGGACAACAAGCGCGACTTTGCCGTATAGGAAGCCTATTGAGTAAAGCGCGAACGCCGCGCCTCCAAGCGCGATTGAAGTGATCCCGACTAAATTTTTCCTGCGCAGCGCACTTGAATCCGAAAGGACAAAGGGTAGGAGGAAAAGAGCAGCGGCAAGAGTGACCGCGCTTGTGCCCCATGCCCCGTCCAGCCCTAATTCGGCCTATGCACGCCCCGGAATCCAATAAAAGCCCCACAATATCCCAGTGAGAAGCACAACTGCAGAGGCCAGAACACTTGTGCCCATTTGTCTTCCCTGTTCCAATCCGTCCGCCGCTTGCCAGCGCCGGTCGCCCTCAGAGCATTAGAGACCTTAACGACATTGGATTGCCCCATGCCGACTGCACCATGCCCACTTGCGACCGGACGATAGTCATGGGGTACTCTTGATTGCCGAACGACCTGAATTCCAGATCGGGAATACTTCTGCGGATTTGATGAGCGCACTGCGCAGTATCCCTGAACGGGAATCTTTTTTGTGCAAAGTGTCGTCAACCAGCCGGGTCGTGGCGGGAACGTCCATCGCCTGGTCGCGCAGAATGGCCGCATCCCAGGTTTCCAACGCCACATCCGTGCCCGACCCCGTCGCCACGCCGACACCTGCCTATATCAGGGCGGGGGCATCGTTGATGCCGTCGCCGATAATCATCACGCCGCCTCGCTCGCTTATCTCAAATTGAGGTCGGCGCATTCAAAATATATGCTAAGCCGTCGCAAGGGCTCTGGCGGCGAATAGCGCCAAACAGCGACCTGTCCGCTTCGATCCTCTCCGTTAAAGCAAAGTGGGACCACACCTTTGGAGAACAGGCTGTCCGGTCCAAACAGAACGACCGTGTCCATTGCCACAAGGTCAGCGCTCGACTGCAAGCAGTGTACTTGCACCCCTGAACTCTCGCCGGTGATAGGCGCTGTCGCTTTCGCCATCTGCCGGGCCACGGCCAAGGGCGCGCGCCTGCTGGTGGAACCCCTTGGCCGCGCCGTCCCCAACCTTGCTGACCACCAGGGCCGCCAGAAACGGCGCGCCGGTTTCGGCATCTTCGACCATGGTCGCCTCAAGCGCCTGTGTCACTTTCGCGATGGATCCGGGCATGAACAGCCCCAGATCCCGTGCAAGCTGGCCATAGGTCAGCGGCACATCTGCTGCGGACAGGCCGGTCAGATGCGCCCGGATGCGATCGCGCAGCGCGGTGCCCGCTGCAGCAGCCTTGATCGCGGCACGCGGTGCCGGGACTTCATGGGCAGTTCCATCGGCGGCGATTTCAGCCGCCCAGACACGCTGGCTTGACCGCATGATCAACCGCGTCTTGCCCGCATCTGCCCCTGTGCCGGATTCCGATTGGCTGACAACCTCGCCCGATTGCAGCGCCGCCCGCAGGGTTTGGGCATCCATCCCCAGACGCGGCGCAAGATAATCCGGAGAAATCAGGAATTGGCCATCCTCACGCGCAATCGCATCGGGTGGGACGGGGCGGTACAGCAAGGGGCGCTTGGCGGCGGCCGGGCCATCCGGTGGCGCGCTGTAAAAGGGTGTTGTACCGGCGGCATGGTCGGTCACATCAATGATGGCGCGGACCTCTGGCACTGCGGCGCGGATCATGTTTTCCACCCCGCCGCGCAGCGTTGCCGCAGAGGATGCACAACCCTGACACCCCCCCGACATCAGCATGCTGACGACGCCATCGCGCACATCGGTCACGCTCACATGTCCGCCGTGGCTGGCAATCGCGGGGTTGGCCTGCCGGTCCAGCACGTCCTGGACGGCGGTCCGGATCTCGTCATCGGTCCGGGCCACCCCGGGGGCTTTGGCCGCGTTGCCCAGTGGAGCGGAAAACCGGGCCATGCTGTCGCGGATCGCCTGCGCTATCTGGGGTTTCAAGACGGACCAATCGCTGTCCGCGGTCTTGATCACGGCCACGACTGCGCCCGCGACATCAATCTTTTCAACCCCGGGAATGGCGAACAGGGAAAGCGCCAAGGGTGCGCCCTGCGCTGCGGCCGCGTTGGCAAATGTGGCCCCTGCCCCGGCCTGCACGTCGCGCTCCACCACAAAGCGCAGGCTGTGCGGATCGGCGGGTGAACTTTCCGCCCGGATGCGCAGCAGGACCGCTGGTTCAGACATCTTCAACCTCGGCTGCCTTCATGCTGCGCAGATGGCCAAAGGTGTAGATCCCCGACTGATGGCCATCGCTGAAACTGACGCCGATAGCATAGTTGCCAATGCTCCAGATCCGGGTCGGTGTGATGTTCAGCGGCACCGTCGCAGGAACCAGCACCGCGCGCCCGCTCATCTCGTCCACGCAGGCGGCGCAGCGGCAGGCGAGACGCAGATCGCGCACGTCGATCAGCTGATCATACCCGTCTTGCCAACCCACGACCAGCGTGCGCCCGTCGCGGCGATGCAAGGCCACCGGGACCGCTGCCGCACCGCCCGGATGACCTGCCACAGGAGCAGGCTTCGGCGTGCTGGCATCGTCGGCCCACTGCCAGTCGAACGGGGTCGGCAAGCCGGGCTTGGCCCGCACGCGCCCCGAGAGGGTGGCGGCAATGTCGCGGTAGGCCTGTGCTGCGGGTGTATCGGGGTGGGCAATCACCAATGGCAGCCCGTCATCGCCGCAATCCACGATAGCTGGATCAAGCGGCACCGCGCCCAGAAACGGCACGCCAAGGCTGGCAGCAATCTTTTCGCCACCGCCCTGATGAAAGATATGCGTAACCTCGCCACAGGACGGGCAGGTAAACCCGCTCATGTTCTCGACGATGCCAA
>JAUSPL010000418.1 GCA_030656535.1 Gemmobacter sp. | reverse complement strand
GCTGGTCCAGGTGCCAAAGCGCGAGACGTCGAACCCACGCGGATCACGTTCGACCTCGCCGTGGATCATCCATTGCGCGAGCGCCAGCCCCATGCCGCCGCCTTGGCTGAACCCGGCCATCACGGCACAGGCTGACCAATAGTTGCGCAACCCCTGCACCGGACCGATCAGCGGGTTGCCGTCGGGGGCAAAGGTAAAGGGCCCGTGGATCACCCGTTTCACCCCCGACCGTTCCAGCACCGGGAACCGGCGATAGGCAAAGTTGACCGAATCCTCGATCTTGTCGAACTGCTCGTTAAGAAGCTCGTGCCCGAAATCCCACGGCGTGCCATCAACCGACCACGGTTCGCAGGGCTTTTCATAGAACCCGATGCACAGGCCCCGACCTTCCTGCCGCAGATAGCTTTCGCCGCCCGGGTCCATCACATGCGGGAATTCGCGGCCGGATTTCAGGATCTCCATGATTTCGGGGATGTCATCGGTGACCAGATACTGGTGTGCCATTGGCAGCAAAGGCAGGTAGACCCCCGCCATCGCCCCGATTTCCCGTGCCCAAAGCCCCCCTGCGTTGACCAGATGCTCGCAGGTGATGGTGCCCTTTTCGGTCACGACCTCCCAGCCATCCTTGGTCGGGTTGGTTTCCAGCACGCGGTTGTGCAACACGATTTCGGCGCCGCCCATCCGGGCAGCCTTGGCATAGGCGTGTGTGGTGCCCGACGGATCCAGATGCCCGTCCAGCGGATCGTAAAGCGCGCCGATGATGCCTTCCAGATTGACCATTCCGTCGGTCAGCTTGTGGATTTCGGCAGGCCCCAGGATCTCGGTATCCAGCCCCATGTACCGGTGCTTGGCGCGTTCGGCCTTCAGCATCTCGAACCGGGCCTGATTGTCGGCCAGGGTAATGCCGCCGACGTGGTGCAACCCGCAGGACATGCCGGTGATCGCCTCCAGCTCTTTGTAAAGCCGGATGGTATAGCCTTGCAGCGCCGCCATGTTGGTGTCGCCGTTCAGCGTGTGAAACCCGCCTGCCGCGTGCCAGGTGGACCCAGATGTCAGGTCCGACCGCTCGATCAGAGTGACATCCGACCAGCCAAGCTTTGTCAGATGGTAAAGCACCGAACAGCCGACAACGCCGCCACCGATCACCACGACGCGGGTATGGGTTTTCATGGGATTCTCCATTCTACTGGTTTGGTGACAGTCGCGGCGCGCGCAGCCAAAGGCAATTCCGCCAGCGACAGCTATGTGTCGCAAACGGGCGTCCCGTCCGCGAACCCATTTGGCCCGTGGCCGGTTTAGGGTGACAAGTGGCGGTGGTTGAGGCAGACATGCGCCAATATCAGCCCGCGTCCGATCGACGCGCAAATCTTGGGACATGGACATGAAGCGCGCGTTGACGTTGACGATCGCCGCAGGGCTTGCGGCGCTTCTGGTTGCCACCCTTGTCTATGTGCGGCTGGCTCCGTCTGACCCTGCGATCTGGCACGTTGATCCGAATAATGCGGCTGACCCAAGGGCATCGACCTTTGCCCGCATCGTGCCCGGGGGCGTTACGGGGGCCGACCCCGGGTCTCTGGCCGCCCGGGTCAAGGACGCTATGCTTGCCATGCCGCGCACGCGGTTGCTGGCGGGGACGGTGGCGGACACCCATATGACCTTTGTCACCCGGTCGCGCCTGATGGGGTACCCTGACTATACCTCGATCCGCATCCTGCAAGACCCCGCCGGTGCGACGATTGCGGCATTGGCCCGGTCGCGGTTTGGGCAATACGACTTTGGCGTCAATGCCGCGCGGTTGAATGCTCTGAAGCAGGCGCTGACCCGAAACTGACCCGGCCTGCGCGCAGGCGTCCATCCGGTCGCCCGGCGCAACGGCACGTGAACACAGCAAAGCGTGGCGCTTGACGCGGCTTTTGACTGTATCACGTCGCCGTTTCCCGGCTTGACGCCTGCACACTGTTCGGCCACACCCCCGATCATGGTGCCCTTGGACAAACTTGCCCTGATCACGGAACGCTTCGAGTATCTCGAAGCGAAGCTGTCCTCTGGCGCCCCCCCGGCAGAGATTGCCAATCTCAGCAGGGAATATTCCGACCTCAAGCCGGTTGTCACCGAAATCGCCGCTTATCGTCAGGCGCTGACCGACCTTGATGACGCCGAGGCGATGTTGTCGGACCCCGACCTGCGCGCCTTGGCCGAAGATGAAATTCCGCTGCTGCGTGCCAATATCCGGCAGATGGAACAGACCCTGCGGCTGGCACTTTTGCCGCGCGACGCTGCCGATGCCCGGCCCGCCATTCTGGAAATTCGCCCCGGCACCGGCGGGGATGAGGCCGCGTTGTTTGCGGGCGACCTTTTGCGCATGTATCAGCGCTATGCCGAGCAGCAGGGCTGGCAGTTTGACCTGTTGGAACTGTCGCAATCGGAACTTGGCGGCGTCAAGGAAGCGATGGCCCGGATCACCGGCGAAGGGGTGTTCGCGCGGTTGAAGTACGAATCCGGTGTGCACCGCGTCCAGCGGGTGCCGGAAACCGAAAGCGGCGGACGTATCCATACCTCGGCGGCAACTGTCGCTGTATTGCCCGAGGCCGAGGAGGTCGAGATCGACATCCCCGCCGGCGACATCCGCATCGACACCATGCGGTCCAGCGGCGCTGGCGGCCAGCACGTCAATACCACCGACTCTGCAGTGCGCATCACACATATCCCCACCGGAATCGTGGTCACCAGTTCGGAAAAGTCCCAGCACCAGAACCGCGCCAACGCGATGGCCGTGCTGCGCGCGCGGCTGTACGATTTGGACCGCAACGCCAAGGATGCCGCCCGCGCCGCCGACCGCAAGGCCCAGGTTGGCACAGGCGACAGGTCCGAACGCATCCGCACCTACAACTTTCCACAGGGCCGGATGACCGACCACCGGATCAATCTGACGCTGTATGCGCTGTCTCAGATCATGGCAGGCGATCTGACGGCGATCATCGACGCACTGGCCACCGACGATCAGGCCTGCAAACTGGCCGAGTCCGGGTTGTGACGGGTAAGGCTGTGACGGGCAGGACTGTGACGGGTTGGGGCCCGATCCTTGCGCAGGCCGCTGCTGACCTGCGTCAGGCCGGTGTTCCAGATCCGATGCGCGATGCGCGATTGTTGCTGGCCCACGCGCTGGGAATTGCGCCTGAGCGTGTGACCTTGCATCTTGGCGACGCCCCCGGCGTTGCAGACGTTCAGCGGTTTCACGACCTGACAAACCTTCGCGGCCAACGCCACCCGCTGTCTCATCTGACAGGGCAGCGCTTGTTCTGGGGCCGCAGCTTTCGCGTGACGCCGGATGTTCTGGACCCGAGGCCCGAAACCGAAACTCTGATCGAACTGGCGCTTGGCCAGAACTTTGACACTGTGCTGGATCTTGGAACCGGGTCCGGCGCGATTCTGGTGTCCTTGCTGGCGGACCGACCAATGGCGTGCGGCACGGGCAGTGACGTGTCCCAGGCTGCGCTGACTGTGGCCCGGCTCAACGCGGATGCTTTGG
>JAUSPL010000495.1 GCA_030656535.1 Gemmobacter sp. | reverse complement strand
AGATAGATCGCGTCATGCAACTGCGCGGCAGCCTCGGGGGTGCGGGGGCCAAAACCCAGCAGCAGCATTCCATCCATCCGCACGATGCGTCCCGTCTGCGCGGCAGGTGTCAACGCCAGCGACGGATGCGCCAGCACGTCCGCCGCCCCGATCGCAAGGTCACCACCGCGATCCATCATCAAGATGACATCGGGTGCCGCTGCGATCACCGCCTCGTCGGTCATCTGCTTGTAGCCCACAAAGCCGGAGGCGGCGTTGACTCCACCTGCCAGACCAATGATGCCCGCGGCCGACGATCCGTCACCGCCCGCCATCACGCGCCCACCTTGCAGCGACAGCACGAACAGCACCCGGCGTGGGGTGGTGACTGACGCCGCCCGTTCACGGGCCTGATCCAAACCCGCAGCGACCTGCGAATGCAGCCTGTCCCCTGCCTCTTCCAAACCCAGGGCGCGGGCAACGTCGTCTATTTTGGCAAGAACGCCGTCTGGCGTTGACGCACCTGCCATGCGCAGAAACGGCACTCCCGCAGCGGTCAAGACATCGACTGCGGCTGGGGGGCCTGCATCGGCCTCGGCCAGAATCAGATCGGGGGATACCGACAAGACACCCTCGGGCGACAGGGCGCGGATGTAGCCGACGTCGGGCAGGGTCAGAACCGATTCTGGCCAGGTCGACGTTGAATCGCGGGCAACCAGCCGGTCACCTGCGCCCAAAGCCACTGCAATTTCCGTAACGGATCCGCCCAACGTAACCACCCGCCCGGCATCCTGGGCCAGCACCGGCAGTGCCAGTGCCAACCCCAGGCCGATAGCACCCGACAAAAGGCCGCGCCTCATGCCATCACCTCTTCCAGGGCGGGCAGGGTGGCGGTCAGCGCGTTCCAGGCGTCTGCAGGGGTGTCCTTACGATAGCCAAAAATCTGCAGGATCAACGCGCCCTGCGCATCGAACGCCTCGATGCTGATCGCATCGCCGCGCTGGGTCGGCTTGGTCACGCACCATACCTCGTCGATATGATCCGTGCGCAGATGCAGGTTGAACCGCGGGTCCATCACGTTGATCCAGGGCCCCATCGGCACCACTTTTTCAATCGGTCCACCATGGATCTGGATACAGCCTGCATTGCCGACAAAGATCATGACAGGAATCTTGTCGCCGGCCGCGCGTTGCAACACCTGTGTCACGGCGTCCTGCGCCAGTGCCCGCGCCTGAGGTGCCCCAACGACGCGATAGGCGCCCAGGCGATTCATTTTCAGCTTTCGCACCAGTTTCAGGAATTGGTGGGTGTCCGTCATCTTGTCCCATTCGGTCCGCAAGTCCGCCGCGCGGATCGGGTCGGCCTTAGCCGGATCAACGGCTGCGCGCGCGGTCAGGGTCAGGGTGTCGGATTGCTGTGGCAAACGCAGCTCCGCCACCAGCCGGTCGAACGCAGCCACATTCGAGGCAGGGTCAAGGTGCACCTTGTGGATCGCATCGCCCGCAGCGTCGAACACTTGCAGGCTGCGCCGGGGGCCGTTTTCGCCCGCAGTCTCGACCGCAAAGGCGTGCACCCACTGTGACGGGAATATGCGCAGGTCGATTTCCGCCCCCAGGACCATCTGAGCATGGGGTCCCGCGTGGTAGTCTTCATAAACCCCGTGCCGTTCGTGCACACATGACCCGTTGCGCGTCAGCGCCATCACATCACCCAGCCCGCAGATCAGCGGCACAAGCCGGTCCGGCACCGCGTCGATGGCGGTCGCGCCGGACCCGACATGGGCCGCGACCAAAGCGGCCTCGGATATGCCAAGGGTGGCTGCAAAGTCGCGGGCGCGGGTCTTGGTGTTTTCTGCACGCAAAATACGGATATCGGCGGGGGAAAGGCTGGTTGCCATGGTGCGGGTTCCTTTGAAATGGCGGGAAAGCGCAGATCTGGCGGTGACGAAATGTCACGTGGCTGGAGCGCGGAAGTAACCGTCAAGGTATACTTGACTCTTGTAGTCAGGATACTTAAAGCTCATTTCCTGACAGTTCAAGCAGGAAATACTGCACGCCAGCCGCCGGCAACCCCGGGCCAGCATCCTGCAGATCAATCAATAGGATGCACATGCTGACGCGCCACAAAACCGCCCTCCGGGGCCATTTCATGCTTTCGGTTGCCTTGATGGCGCTGACCGTGACACCGGCTCTGGCCCAAGACCGGGAAAACGTCTTTCAGATGCTGGGCCGCGTCATTTTGGGCGCCGGGTCCATGAAAGTGGCGATTGACACGCCACAGGCGGTGTCGTCGCTGGAACAAGAGGATCTGGACCGGCTTCAACCTTCGACCTTGGGTGATCTGTTCAAGGCCATGCCGGGGGTGCAGGCGGCGGGGGCTTCGGTCCGGCCCCTTGGGCAGGCGTTCAACATCCGCGGCATCGGCAACAGCGAGCAGACCGCCTCTGAATCCCGGATCATCGTGACCGTCGATGGCGCGCCAAAGTTCTTTGAACAATACCGCATGGGCTCGTTCTTTGGTGATATCGAGCTGTTCAAACGGGTCGAGGTCTTGCGCGGCCCGGCCTCGTCCACGCTGTACGGATCGGGCGCCATTGGCGGCGCCGTGAACTTTACCACCAAGGACGCAAGTGATTTCATCGATGAGGGCAAGTCGACCACCCTGCGGTTCAAGACTGGCTATGACAGCAATGGCGATGGCACTCGGCAGGGCCTGATCTTTGCCACCCGGCAGGGCAACGCGGAATTCCTGGGCGCACTGAACTTTTCCAAAGGCGGCGACATGAAGGACGGCGCTGGCGCGGTTTTGCCGGGAAGCGCGCATCAGCGGGTTTCGGGCCTGCTGAAGGGCAAATGGACTTTGGGTGCCGACGCTGACCAGTCGCTCACGCTGGCCCTGTCGCGCACCGACAGTGATCTGGATGACACCGTGGTTGCCCAGACCGGCGGTGCCGCCGTCGCGGGCTTTGGTACCAGCGATGTGCACACCATCGACGATACAGTTGCGCTGACCTGGAACCACAAATTCGCGGGCAACCCGCTGCTGGATATGACCGTTCAGTTGTCCCATACCGACACCAATGTGACCAAAGACAATTTCTCGTTCGGGGCCATGTGTGCCCCGGGCCGGACGCAGGTGCTGTGCGACAGCCGTTTCGGCTATGCCACCACCACGCTCAAGGTTGAAAATACCGCTGATCTGAGCCGGGGTGCCTGGGACAACCACATCACGGTTGGCGCGCAGCTGTCCGAACAACGGCGTACGGGCAGCTCGATCGCCGGTCCGCTTGCCTTTCATCCCGAAGGCAGCGACCGCAAACTTGGGCTGTATGCCCAAGGTGAGTTCACATGGAATGACCGTCTGACCATCATCCCGGGGATTCGGGTTGATTTTGGTGACATCAGCCCAAGCGCGGCCGTTCTAACCGCTGGCGGCACGGCGCAGTCAGACACCGCCGTATCGCCAAAGATCGCTCTGCACTACAAGCTCAACGAGGAATTTGCGGTGTTCGGCTCGGTCGCGCGGACGGAACGCCTGCCCACGCTGGACGAGCTGTATTCGACAGAAGGCGCCACCACGCTGCCCGCGCGTCTGGCCAGTCTCAACCTGAAAAAGGAAGAGGCCGAAACGATCGAACTTGGGGTCAGCTGGCAACGCCGTGGCGTCTTCAGCGATGATGACAGCTTTGCGATCAAGGCAACGGCGTTCAACAACGATCTGACCAACATGATCGGGACCACGGCCCGCGTGGCGGGCGGGCCGGCTGTGCCCTACTTTTCGAACATCGCGGCGGCCAAGATCTGGGGTGCCGAGGTCGAAGCCAGCTATGACGCCGAACGCTGGTTTGGCGCGCTGGCCTGGAGCGAGGTCAGGTCCAAGGACCGTTCGACGGGTCTTACACTTGCTGATACCCCGGCCCAGAACATTGCGCTGACGCTGGGGGCGAAAATGCCGGATCAGAACTTGGTTCTGGGCTGGCGCGGCAGCTATTACGACAAGATCACCACATCATCCGCAACCACTTCGGGTGCGTCCTACCATACCCATGATCTGTTCGTGACGTGGACGCCGGACATCGGGGCGCTTGCAGGACTGGAGGTGAACTTTGCCATCGAGAACGTGTTCGACGCGACCTATCGCAACAACCTGTCGTTGGACAATGCCAGCGGGCGCAACGCCAAGCTGACGTTGGCGCGGAACTTCACATGGTAGGCCTGTCGCGATCGGTTCCGCTGTGTCTTGGTCTGACATTGATCGTGGCGGGGGCGGCGCATGCCGACAAGGTGCAGCCCGAAGATCTGCGGCCAGATTCTTCGCGGCTGGTGATCGAGTTGAACGCCGCCGAAGACAGGGCCGGGGCGTGCCGTCTGACTTTTGTCGCAGAAAATCAGTTGGGTGCCGACCTGTCGGTACTGGGCCTTGAGGCGGTGGTGTTCTCGGCGGTGGGCCAGGTGGCCCGCCTGACGCTGCTGGATTTTCAGGCGCTTCCGCAGGGGCGCAAACGGGTGCGGCAGTTCGACCTGCCGGGCCTGCCCTGCGCGGGCGTGGGACAGGTTCTGATCAATGCAGCCAGTCCATGCACGGGGCAGGGGGTAGACCCGGCGGCATGCATGGCGGGCCTGAGGGTGTCGTCGCGCGTGCAAGGTCTGGAGATTGCGGGATGAGCTGGGCACATCAGGTTGCGGTTTCGGTCCATGGTTTTGTCTTGCTGGGCGGCTGGGTGGTGGGGTGCCTGCTGGTGCTTTCGGTTCTGGCCGGTGCGGTCATCTTGTGGAAGCTGTGGCAGCTCAGCGCACTTGGGCTTGGTCAATCGGCTGGGGTGCGTCAGGCGCTGGACCAATGGAACGGCGGACAGGCACAGGCGGCTCGTCTGTCGGCGCAAGCCAGCTCCAGCATATTGGCCCGGCTTGCGCTGCGCGCCATGGCCGCAGATGACCGGGCGGCGTTGCGAGACCGGCTGCACGCGGAAGCCGAGGCTGAGCTGGCACGCGCCGAAAGCGGGTTCCGGTTTCTGGACGCCGTGGCGCAGGTCGCGCCGCTGATGGGCTTGTTTGGCACCGTGCTGGGCATGATCGAGGCGTTTCAGGCCATGCAGGGCGCCGGGGCATCGGTCGATCCTTCGATTCTGGCTGGTGGGATCTGGGTCGCGCTGTTGACCACGGCGGTCGGGTTGGCGATCGCCATGCCGGTGTCGCTGATCTTGACGGCTTTTGAATCGCGGGTTGCCGCGACCCGAACCTTGGCTGCAACTTTGGTCGAAACATTGTGTGGCCCGGCGCTGCCCCAATCGGGGCGGCCCATCCCAAGGATGATGGGCCATGACCATGCGTAGCGCAGCCCCGTTTCAGCGCCGCGCCTTGCAGATGACGTCCCTGATCGACGTCATGTTCCTGTTGCTGCTGTTCTTCATGCTGTCGACGACCTTTGCCCGCACCGGTGAACTGTCGCTGGCTGTCGCGGGAACCGCGTCACCCGGGCCAGATGCCTCTGCACCGGTTTTTGTGCGCTTGTCTGCGTTGGATTTGACGGTCAACGGCCAACAAGGGCCGCTGGAGGATCTGCCGGGACTGATCGCCCGATTGTCGCCAACCGCCCCTCGTGTGCTGGTCAGCCTGGGCGCGGATGTCACTGCGCAGCGGTTGGCCGATCTGCTGGTTGTGCTGCGCGGGATCGGCGGCGCGTTGGTTCAGGTCGTGGGTTAGAGATGCGACAGCCCGTTCGCCCGCGCCGAAAATCAGACCCTACGATAGCCATGATCAATGTGGTCTTCTTGTTGTTGATGTTCTTTCTGGTGGCAGGGACGGTGGCCCCCGCACCTTTGGGGACGCTTGACCTGGTCCGGTTGTCAGACAGCGATCCTGTCATTCCACCTGATGTCTTGGCCATTTCTGCAACTGGACAGACGTTGTGGCGGGGCGGTCCTGCGGATCCATTGGCGTATCTGGCTGCGCTGCCGCCAGAGGCGATGGGTGTTGCGCGCCTGATGCCGGACCGCGATCTGTCAGCGTCCACCTTGTTGCGCATCGCCCGTACCTTGCGCGAAGCCGGGGCCCGCGACTTGCGTCTTGTCACGCAAAGGGGCGACCCGTGAAGCGATCCCGATCCTATATGATTGCATTTGTCGCGCTGGCCGCGTCGAGCATTCTGCACGCGGCCAGCTTGACCCGGATTTCGTACTCTGCAGACCAGGCGCTTGCGGGGGGGACTGCCCAATCCGTGCCGTTGTTGGGGGACAGTTTCGCCGATATGGCGGCCGGGGGAGCGGTTGCTGTGGCTGCGGACAGCCGGGATCTGACACAACCGCTCGCGCCTTCGAAGACATCCGCCGTTCGGGTCGACAGCCAGACTCCTGCGCCCGCCGTTACAGCGCCGATTTCGCCGACGACACTGGATCATGTGGTGCCCGTGGCTATCCCGTCAGCCCAGGCGGCCCCCATTGAACCGGCTGTCGCCGCAGGGCCAGACGCGGATGACGCTGCAAACGTGCCGTCGTTGCAGGTCGACGCGCTGGCCGCGACGAGCCCCGCGCCAACCCAGACCCCCATGATCGCCGCGATGCGCACCGCGCCACCACGGCGCGACGTGCAGCCGACAAAGGCGGGAGATGCACCGTCCCCGGTCGCGGCCCCCAAGCCCAAAGCGCCCACCAAGGCCGCGAAAGCCCACAGTGCGGGCAACGCCCCGGTGGACGCACGCAAAGGCGCCACCGATGGCGCAGAAACCGGGCAGGCGCGGACAACCAAAGGCACGGCACGGGCAGAGGGCGATGGGGGAACCTCTCGTGCCGCGACCTACGGCACGGTAGTGATGAAGCGGATTCGCGCCACCAGAAAATCTCGTGCGCCGGCCCGAGGCACGACAGTCATCGGTTTTGCGGTGGCAGACAGCGGCGGCCTGAAAACCCTGCGCGTCCTGAAAAGTTCGGGCTCTGATGCTTTGGACGCGGTTGCGCTGGACCATATCCGCCGCGCAGCTCCGTTCCCCAAACCCCCAAAGGGCGCATCACGCCAGTTTTCATTTGAATTCGTCGGTAGAAAATAGCGGTGCATTTGCAGGGGGATCTGCGCCCCGTCAATATACCCTGCTAGTCGTGACCGCTGAAATAGATCGGAAACGACCCCGGTTTGAACGTGCGGTGCCTCGGCCGGATTCGATATCACATGCCTCATGCGGCGATGGGTTTGACCGGAGGACACCAGACCATAGATCAACGGAAGTTTGTTAAGATTTCACTGCGGACGAGAGACCTCCCGAAAGCGCGGGCCGGTGCTCTGATGGACCTATTCACCTGCTGGCCGACAGCACTGGCATCACGTTCATCGGTGACGACGCCTTGTCGTGGGGTGTGGTTGAACCACGGCCGGAAAATAATTGGCAGGCCCGCACGCATGGCATTGGGGGCCGCCGCCAATCGCTGGCCTGCAACGGTCTGCTTGCAAACCGCAAGAGGGCGCGCAAGGTCCGTCTGGCCATGGACCTCGCCATTTCGTGCATCCGGGCGGTGGCGTGCACCACGAGTCAGCCACGGCGACTGGCACCAGAGGCCGCTGTGGCACCCAGCTTGGCCAGACGCTTGAGCCGGTTCCCGGATGTCCGGCCTGCGCCGTTCCCAGCGCCAGCGCATTCTGGCAGCGCAGTGGTGTTCTCGCTCTAGGTGTTCAGTCCCGGCATTTGATGGATCGGATTTGGGATGAACCTTTCGGGTTCGATTGTCCATTGTTTGCAGATGAACTCGTAGGGCGTGAGGCCTTTGAGGGTCATCAGTCTTCGCCCGAAGTTGTAGGCGCTGATGAAGTTGGCGAGGTGATTTCGCAACTGTTCGTTGTTGTCGTAGTGGAAGCGTTTCACGGTCGCTTCCTTGATCGTGCGGTTCATGCGTTCGACCTGACCATTCGTCCAGGGGTGTTTGATCTTGGTGAGCCGGTGGTCGATCTGATGCTCGCGGCGGACCCGATCAAAGATATGCTCGAAGGCATGAACATGCCGTTCGTGATTGGTGAGCTGGATGCCATTATCCGTTGCCCGGCAACGGTTTGCATGCAAACCGTGAGAGGGGGTGAGCACGATGTGGAGCCTGTAGGGCACGGCTGCGATCAGGTTTCGCAAGAAGGCCGCAGCGGCCATTCTCCCGGCCTTCTGGTGCAGTTCCACGAAGGCGAACTTGGAGGTGCGGTCCCTTCTCGGGCATTTTCAATGCCCTGCCAGGCAACGGATGGCGACGAACAGGTAAAGTTTGCCTTCAGCCGTCTGAACCTCAGCAATATCAACGTGGAAGTAGCCG
>JAUSPL010000455.1 GCA_030656535.1 Gemmobacter sp. | reverse complement strand
GCATGCGCATCAATTCCGCGCGCCAAACCGGACACGACAATGATACCTGCTTCGCCCAAAGCCTCGGCCAGGCGCCGCGCCATTCGGCCACCGAGGCTGGAGGCATTGCGCGCGCCTACCATCGCCACCATCGGCTGCATCAAGAAGCTGGGATCGCCGCGTAGCCACAGCAGGGGCGGAGCGTCGGGCAGATCGGCCAGATCGGGGGGGTAGTCAGGGGCGCCGTGGCAGATCATCCGCGCACCGACCCGATCCGCAGCGATCATTTCGGCGCGGGCGACACCTTCGGGGCAGATCTCGTAATCCTTTACACCGGCGGCTCGGGCGATGTGGGGCAGGGCGGCCAGTGCGTCCCGCGCGGTTCCATGTTCTGCGATCAGCCGATGAAAGGTTGCAGGTCCAACCCTGCGGGAGCGGATGAGACGGAGCCACGATAATCTGTCGCCTTCCGTGGTGGGTGGGGTGAAGGGTGTGTTGGAAGATAACAAATCCAAGTCCATCGTAACCTCGTCCCATCCGCGAGTCCGAGATTGCACCGAAATAGGTTAATGCGCGGTAAACCAAACTCTGACTGCAAGAAAAAAGCGTTCTTGGCTCAGACGGGTTGAAAGGCGACAGGCTTCATTCCTGCCAGTACGGCACGAAATACCACCGCCGCGACTGCGCCCAAGGGCCCCGCAATCCCGTCGCCCACCCCTACGACCTGCGCCGCGAATGCGCCCGATACCAGCCCGACAAGAGGCGCAACCGCCCAGCCAAACCGACCCTTTGCAAGGCAAAGCACAGACAACGGCACCCCGATTATCAGCCCGACCCAGGACGCGATCGGTGAAAACGCCAGTGCCAGCCCCAAGGCCGAGGCGAACAGCGCCGCCTCGTTTGGCAGTATCGGCGCAAGCGCCATAAGGGCTAAACCCGGCACCATCGGCGCGACCCAGGCCGTCAGCGCGGCGATCGCCAGATCGGACCAGCCGACCAGTCGATGCCCCCCGGACCTGGATCGCCATGCGCTCATGCGGCAGAGCCACCGACGGTAAGCCCCCCGATCATCAGTGTTGGTTGCCCGACCCCAACCGGCACCCACTGGCCCGCCTTGCCACAGTTTCCGATGCCGGGGTCCAGCGCCATGTCGTTCCCGATTGCCCGGATCGCGCGCATCGCGGTCGGTCCGTCGCCAATAAGGGTGGCTCCTTTGACCGGGGCACCGATCACACCGTCCTTGACCCGATATGCTTCGGTGCAGGAAAAAACGAACTTGCCATTGGTGATGTCAACCTGCCCACCGCCAAACCCGACCGCATAGATTCCATCTTTGAGGTCAGCCAGAATATCCGTGGGCGAGGCCGTGCCGGACATCATGTAGGTGTTGGTCATCCGCGGCATCGGAATATGGGCATGGGATTCCCGCCGCCCGTTACCTGTCGGGGCCATCCCCATCAGCCGCGCGTTCTGACGGTCCTGCATGTAGCCCACCAGCACGCCATCTTCGATCAGCACGGTGCGGCTGGAAGGCATCCCCTCATCATCTATGGAAATGGATCCACGCCGGTCAGGAATGGTGCCGTCATCGACCACCGTGACACCGGGTGCCGCGACCTGCTGCCCCATCAGCCCCGAAAACGCCGAGGTTCCCTTGCGGTTGAAATCGCCCTCCAACCCGTGACCGACCGCCTCGTGCAGCAGGACGCCCGGCCAGCCCGGGCCAAGCACGATGTCCATCGCGCCCGCAGGTGCCGCCACAGCCTCCAGATTGACGCGGGCGATCCGTACGGCCTCGCGCACGACGCCCTCCCAGTGTCCGCGCAACAAGAGGCCATCCATCCCAAACCTGCCACCACCGCCGGCGCCGCCTGTTTCGCGGCGTCCGCCCTGGTCCAGAATTACTGCGACATTAAGCCGCGCCATCGGGCGCGTGTCGCGCAGACGCAAGCCCTCGGGGCGAAGGATCTCGATTTCCTGTTGGCTGCCGGACAGGGTGGCCGAGACCTGGACGACACGCGGATCCAGGGATCGTGCAAAGGCATCGATTTCGCGCAGAACCTCGACGCGTGCCGAAAAGACCGACCCCGCCAAGGGGTCCATGTCGCCGTAAAGCCGCCGGTTGGTCCCGGGCGGCGGGGGTGCCATGACCCCACCACCGTCACCGACCGCCAGCCTTGCTGTGCCCGCCGCCCGGGTCAGCGCGGCCAACGATATCTCGGATGAATGGGCATAGCCGGCAACATCGCCCTTGATTGCGCGCAACCCAAATCCCTCGGATGCGTCGTAGCTGGCGGTCTTGATCCGGCCGTCATCCAGCATGATCGCCTCGGACCGGCGGCGCTCCAGGAACAGTTCGCCATCTTCGGCTCCGGACAGGGCACCGCGCAAAATGCCAAGGGCCGCAGCCTCATCGATATGGGTTTCAAAGGGGCGGAAAATGTCTGCGGTCATGGGGAGGGCCTTCTCTGTATCGGGTAAGGTGTCTTTGACTTAGATCAATCAGCGCCGTTATGCCGCAACGGTTTTGCTTGTCGATCTGCTTACAATATGGTTTCACCTGATCCGGGAACAACGGGATTCTGCCGCACACTTTTGGCATGCCCGTATCAAGCGGCCGCAAGCGCCGCGCCACGCACGGGAACCGCACGGGAAAACGACATGCGCAATTGGACCTCGCTCAAGGGCAGCCTTACGGCAACTGCCACCACGATTGCCGCCGCCACCATGACAGCCACGGCTGCCGCCGCGCAAAGCGGGCTTGAAATCGTGGGCCGCCCGATCGACGGCAAGATGGGCTTTCAGCCGGCGGTGACGGAGCTTGCCAGCGAACTGCAATGGCTGGATCATATGATCCTGATCCTGATCACAATCATCACGTTGTTCGTGACAGGACTGCTGCTGTATGTGGTTGTCCGCTACAATCGGCGTTTGAACCCGAAACCGGCAACCTTCACGCATAACTCGCCGTTGGAAGTCGCTTGGACGGTTGTTCCGATCCTCATTCTTGTCGTCATCGGTGCGTTTTCCTTGCCGGTTCTGTTCAAGCAGCAGGAAATCCCTGTCGCTGACATCACGATCAAGGCGACCGGCAAGCAGTGGTACTGGACCTATGAATACTCTGACCATGAGTTCGAGTTCGACAGCTACATGATCGGCTCGCCTGCGACCGGAGGCGACAACCGCCTGACCGCCGAAGTTGAGGCCCAGTTGGTTGAGGCAGGGTATTCCCGCGAAGAATGGCTGTTGGCCACCGACACCGCCGTTGTTGTGCCCGTTGGCAAGACGATCGTGATGCAGGTTACCGGCGCAGACGTGATCCATTCCTGGACGATCCCGGCCTTTGGCGTGAAACAGGACGGTGTTCCCGGGCGTCTGGCGCAGCTTTGGTTCAAGGCTGACCGCGAAGGCGTCTACTTTGGCCAGTGTTCAGAACTGTGCGGCATTGCCCACGCCTACATGCCGATCACGGTGAAAGTCGTATCCGAGGCCGTCTACGCCACCTGGCTGGAAGGTGCCAAAGCCGAATATGCGGGCATCCCCGCCGCTGTGACCGTCGCTTCTGCAGACTAAGCAAAACAAAGGCAGGGTCGCGCGATCAACGCGACCCGCCCCGGAGAGCCAAATGACCGACATCCGCGCCAGCGACATAAACGGACCAGAAACCGGCGAGGCCGGGTTTGGCGACTATGTTGCGCTGCTCAAGCCGCGCGTCATGTCGCTTGTGGTCTTTACGGCTTTGGCTGGGCTGATCGTTGCGCCAGTTTCGGTGCATCCGTTCATCGGCATGATCTCGATCCTGTTCATCGCATTGGGGGGCGGTGCCTCGGGCGCGCTGAACATGTGGTATGATGCCGATATTGACGCTGTCATGCGCAGAACCCGCAGCCGTCCGGTCCCGTCGGGCAAGGTGTCGGCGGGTGATGCCTTGGCAGTCGGACTGGCGTTGTCGGGGATTTCGGTGGTGATGCTGGGCTTGGCGGCCAACTGGTTTGCCGCAGGGTTGCTTGCATTCACGATCTTCTTTTACGCCGTCGTCTACACGGTTTGGCTGAAACGCGCGACACCACAGAATATCGTGATCGGGGGGGCCGCAGGGGCGTTTCCGCCCATGATCGGTTGGGCCTGTGCGACCGGCGGCGTCTCGGTCGAAAGTGTGATGATGTTCCTTCTGATCTTCATGTGGACGCCGCCGCATTTCTGGGCGCTGGCCTTGTTCATGAAGTCGGATTATGAAGATGCGGGCGTCCCGATGTTGACGGTGACACACGGACGTACTGTGACCCGCAACCACATCCTTGGGTATACCATTGCCTTGCTGCCCATCGGTGTCGGTATTGCCTTTAGCGGAATAGGCGGCCCCTTCACGCTGGCTGTTTCGCTGATCTTGAATGCAATGTTCCTGCTGGGCGCCGTACGGATCTGGCAGCGGGCCGAACCTGAGGCGGTCGCTGACAACTATGCGGTGGAACGCCGGTTCTTTCGGTTTTCGCTCGCCTATCTGTTCTTGCTGTTCGGTGCGTTCATCGTAGAATCTGCTCTGAAATCCTTTGGCCTGGGAGGCTGGTAACATGTCTTTCCGCAGTGACCATGAACTTCACAAACGCCGCCTTGGCCGCAACATCGGGCTTGGCCTTACCCTGGCCGCCTTTGTCGCGATCGTGTTTGGTTTGACGGTGGTCAAGGTGACCACTGGCAATCCGATGC
>JAUSPL010000451.1 GCA_030656535.1 Gemmobacter sp. | reverse complement strand
GTCAACCCTGCATTGTTCGATGCGCTGGTATTGACCGCAGGCTTGGTCGCAGTGGAACGGGTCGCAGCCGATCATTGTGACGTTGTCAGCGCGCGCCCGAACAGCCCAAGAAATACCGATGCCGAACCGAATGCGGTGAATTGGATCATTGTCCCCACGCAGCTTGACTGCCATCCTTGACACCCAAGCCACGGCCCGACCATGAAAGAGACTGCCTATGCAACAGCCCCGCGCCGCTGAAAAGAACACCCCGTTCTGGTGGGAGGCAGCCCCCGTCACCCCGCTTCCAAAGCAGCCTCTGGCCAAACAGGCTGATGTGGTCATCGTGGGGGCGGGCTATGCGGGTCTTGCGGCGGCGCTGACGCTTGTTCGGGCTGGCCGATCCGTCACCGTGCTGGACAAGATGAACCCCGGTGAAGGCGCTTCATCCCGCAATGGTGGCATCACAAGCGGCAATATCCGGCTCAACTTCAACCAGCTGAAACGCAGCTTTGGCGAAGAGCGTGCGCTGGCCATCGAGGCCGAGGGCAAGATGGCCCGTGAATTTACCTATGACTTTATCCGATCCGAGGGGCTTGACTGCGACTTCCAGCAGGTCGGCCGGTTCTATGGCGTCATTGGCCGTCATCAATACGAAGAGGCCGCCCGCACCGCCGAAGCCTTGCACACCAAACTGGGGATCGAGTCGTTCGCCGTTCCCCATGCTGAACAGCACAGCTATCTGGGGACGGATTATTACCGGGGTGGGTCGGTTCGCATGGATATCGGCGGACTACACCCGGCAAAGTACTTTGCCCAGATGTTGCGCATTACGCTGGCGGCGGGGGCTACTGTCCATTCTCACACTGCGGTCCTATCGATCAACAAGGATGTTGCGGGTTTCAGGGTCGTGACCTCGGCGGGCACCATTCAGGCGCGGCAGGTTCTGGTCTGCACGAATGGGTACACTGACGGATCCGACCCCTATCTGCGCCGCCGTCTGGTGCCGGTCCGCAGCCGCATCATTACCACCGAAGAGCTGCCCGCCGACGTCATGGCCAGGTTGATGCCGCGCGGGATGATGTGCGGTGAGGGCAAGGAACTGGGGCTATATTATCGCCCCTCGCCGGATGGAAAGCGGATCATACTCGGCGGGCGGGATGCCTCGCAATCGGTTGAATCTGACGCGTCGACGCAGGCCCTGCGCAAAGGGTTGATCGAACTGTTCCCCGAACTTGAGAATGTCCAGATCAGTCACAGCTGGTACGGAAATGTCGCCATGCACCGGGACATGCTTCCGCGAATTTTTGAACACGGTGGCCTGACCTATGCGACCGGGTTTTGTGGGTCCGGTGTCGTATGGGCACCCTGGATCGGCAGTCGCGCGGCACATAAACTGCTTGGGGACGATCAGGGCCGTTCGGCTTTTGATTTCCGGCCCCCGCCGTTCATCCCGTTCTATGCAGGCAAACCCTATTTCATGCCCGCCTTCATCCAAGTCTACCGGATGCAAGACCGTATCGCGATGGCGCGCGCTGTACGCTGAACACCGGGTGCGTGTTGACCAGTACGTGCAGGGGGCGTAACGCGTGTTGCGGCGGACACGTCCGCACGCCGGGCCTGTTGCAGGCGCGCCAAACAAATCAAAGGTCTTTGCTGCGCAAGATTTGGTGGACGCAACCTTGAGGGGCAGAGGTTGCGTCCAATGGGCAGTGACCGAAATCACAACGATCACTGCTCAAGATCAAGATCGGTAGCCGAGGATCAGGTGCGTCCGTATATCGGAGGCACCACCTCGCCCGGCGGTGGATCAATGGGGTCGTGGGTGGGTATCGGTTCCGGGTCTGGCATCGGGTCCGGGAACGTATCGGGGTTGGGCTCTTTCCCCGGTTCAATGGGGTCAAGCGGATCGGGCAAATCGGGAACTGGGGGGCGCGCTGCCGAAAGCGGTGCTTGATCACGGGAATTCTGCGGTGTCGGGTTCATACTGTGGTCTCCTCTGGCAAGTCGGCGGGCGTGGCACCACATCTTGCCTTGCTTGAAGATATAACGCGCCAACGCGCCGAAAGTTCCCGCAAGCAGCAAGGATAGGGCGGATCCGGGGCCGGTCTGCCGAAAGCGCAGGCTTGTACAGACAGGCGACTGTCAAGACCAATCACCGGCACGATAGCAGGCCAACGTTCCGTCGGAGGCCGTGGACATCCGGCCTGACCAGACAACCTGCCGTGCGGTTTTGACTGTCGGTGCGATGACCCGCCTCAGCCGGTCGCAGGTTGTGGAAAATCGGGGGCGGCGCGCAACAAACCTATCGAAGGCCACGCCATCTGCACCTCCAAGTTGCAGGCGGCTGGGGAACTGGACCCCGTTGGTGTGCGTTACAGGTCGTCGAAGCAAGTCATATGCGAGGAGATCCGGGCGAGATGGCCTACATGTCCACCAACACTGTCACAGACGATGTTGTCAGGCTTATTCCGTCTTTGCGCGCCTATGCACGCGGCCTGACCCGTCAGATTGATGATGCGGATGATCTGGTTCAGGAAACGCTGGTAAAGGCTATTGGCAGCGCAGCAAGGTTTGAACCGGGCACGAACCTGAGAGCCTGGCTTTTCACGATCATGCGCAACACCTTCTATACACAGATAGGGAAACGTATGCGCGAAAGACCCGGTCAGGCGGATTGCGCGTCGCTCCAAGCTGTGACGCAGGCGTCCAATGAAGCATACCTCCAGGGTCAGCGCGCCTTTGCGGCCATTTCACGTCTGCCTGACCACTACCGAGAGATTCTGATGCTCGTGGTCGTGATCGGTGAAAGCTATGAAGACGCCGCGCTGATCTGCAACTGCGCAGTTGGAACCGTCAAAAGCCGTGTCAACCGGGCGCGCAGAATGATTGTCGAGAATATGGGGGCATGCAAGCTCCATGATGTTCTGGATACCTTTGATAGAACGTCAGATTTCGGAAAAGCAGAGGCGGTCCCAAGCATGTCCGTGACGCAATAACACCTCTTGGGCGGTGATCGCCAGCCGATCATCGCCCTACCAAAGGCAGGAATGGATGCGAAAACCAGTTGCTGGCAACGATCCTCATCTGACCACAGATCGCGCAACGACCTCTGATACCGGAGAGGACAAGGCGCAAGCTGGTGCCGATGTGCCCGAAAGTGACGCGGCAGAGCGAAGCCCCAACGACGCCCCCAAATCGGCAGGCCCCGCCAATGCGATTGACATCAGCTTGCGCCGCGCATTTCAGGCCGAACTTGACGGACCCATCCCCGATGAGTTGCACCGATTGCTTGAGCAGCTTGAACAGAAACTGGCTTCGGCTCAGCGGTTGAATGGCGCGCCAAAGGGTGACTGATCACAGTCTCGGGCACCTAATGTCTGAATGCGGTGGACCCAATTGCTCAAGATGTCCCCCCGCGTCCGTCTTGATCAAAGCTGCCGTGTGTCATCACTGGCGCGGCGCGCATGCCAAAGCCATCGGGTCCGGGCCTCCCACCATCTGCCATTCGCCCGATCCCTGACCATGGGCGAAAGCCAGCCGATACGTTCTTGCGCCATCCCCCAGAACATGCGCCCCGGGAACAATCAGCGCTGCCAGCGGTTGTGTGGACGGAAGCCGTGCAAATCGGTTGCAATTGCGGCGAGACAGAATGGAGACCCCTATGCGCGATCAAAGAGATGATAGCGATGCAAGGCGCGGTTCCCGACATCTACGGGAGCCCGAAAGACGCGGGTACGCGTCCGACGACCATGATGAGCAAGAGCGGGCAGCAGCCGGACGGTATTCTGCCGCATCCGATGCCTATTTCGGTGCGGGAGTGTACCCAGCGCTGGGCGCCTATGACCGCCGGTTGGGCGGCAATCGCGGCCCTGACATCCCCGGGCGCGACCGTTCGCCTTATGGCGACAGCGGCTTCCGTCGCCCGGGCGACGAGGACCGCGGTTTCCTTGACCGGGCGTCGGATGAGGTTGCGTCATGGTTCGGTGACGAAGAGGCTGCGCGCCGCCGCGAGGTCGACCACCGCGGAAAAGGCCCGCGTGGCTATCGTCGCGCAGATGCCCGGATCGCAGAGGACCTACACGACCGGCTTTGTGACGACCCTGCATTGGATGCGACTGATATCGAAGTGTCGGTCGCGGACGGCGAAGTCGTTCTTGCCGGCCACGTCGACAGCAAGGTGGCGCGCCGACGCGCCGAGGACTGCGCCGAGGCGGTGTCCGGTGTTGCATATGTGCAAAACAACTTGCGCGTCAGGCCATTGGGGCAGGTTCCCCCGGCGACTACCCCTGCGCCTTGATGCGCTGGGCCGTCCACCTGATCCCCACAACCGAATGTGAAGGGCGGGACGAGAACGCGTCCTTCA
>JAUSPL010000446.1 GCA_030656535.1 Gemmobacter sp. | reverse complement strand
AAGAGATCAAACGCCTTATGAACAATGGCGGAGGGATCATGGACCTGAGTTTCTTGCTCGATCATGTGGACGAGGCGACCCTTGCTGCGCTTTTTGGAGTGGTGACTGGAATTGTCTTTGGAGTGGCGGCGCAGCGGTCATCGTTTTGCCTGCGGGCGGCGACCGTCGAATTCGCCCGTGGTCAGTTGGGCCCGCGGGTAGCGGTCTGGCTGCTTGCTTTTTCGACGGCGCTGGTCTGGGTTCAGGGCGCGCGGTTGCTGGGGCTGTTCTCGCCCGACGACGCGCGGATGATGGCGGTGACCGGGTCGTGGTCGGGGGCCGTGATCGGTGGGCTGACGTTTGGCGCCGGGATGGTGCTGGCGCGCGGTTGTTCGGGGCGCTTGTTGGTGCTGGCGGCGACTGGCAACCTGCGGTCAGTGATTGCAGGTCTGATTTTCGCCGTGGTGGCCCAAATGAGCCTGCATGGCTGGCTTGCGCCCTTGCGCGAATATCTGGCGGGGCTGTGGGTTACACCGGGCGGGCGCAACGTCGATCTTCTGGCGCTGCTGTCGCTGCCGGAATGGTCGGGGTTGGTGCTGGGCCTTGCGATTTCCGTCCTCGCGCTGGTGTTGGCGCGGCGCAACAGGATTGGTGCGCGGGTTCTGGTATTCGCCTCGGGGGTCGGTTTTGCCGTGGCCTTGGGCTGGGTTCTGACCTTTTCACTGGCGCAGGTGGCTTTCGATCCTGTCACGATCACTTCGGTCACTTTTTCCGGGCCGTCGGCCAACACGTTGATGTTCTTTCTGGTGCCGGAAGCGGTCCTGGAGTTCGACATCGGTCTGGTGCCGGGCGTGTTCATCGGTGCTTTCCTTGCCGCCGCCGCGTCCCGCGAGTTGAAGTTTCAGGGGTTCGAGGGCGAGGGCCAGATGCGCCGCTCGATGACGGGTGCGGCGCTGATGGGCTTTGGCGCGATGCTGGCGGGGGGATGCGCCATCGGGGCCGGGGTCACCGGCGGATCGATTTTTGTGGCCACCGCCTGGCTTGCGCTGGCGTCGATGTGGCTCGGCGCGGTCGTGACCGATTATGTGGTGGATCAGGTTGGGCACCGGCGATTGGCCTGAAGTCCCGGCAGTATCCTCTCAAGTGATCCAGGTTCGGGTGTCCTTGGCGATATCCCACGCAGACGCGCGGATATCCGGGATGCCCCGAGAGAGTCACGTAACGCGGAAAAAGGCGCCGCATGGCGGCGCCTTTTTCCATGGTTCATTCGAATTCCATCTCGGCGAAAACCACGCCGGCGTTCTTGGTTGCCAATTCCTCGAACGTATCCAGACGCTGCCAGGCCGACTGATCCACGTAATAGGCCCCGGCAAGATCACCACCCTCCTCGATATGGGCACCAACCTTGGCGCGCAGATCGACGAGGTAGTCCCGAGTGTAACGGGTGACCTGCGCCAGATTGGTCGGATGGCCGTGCCCCGGGATCACATAAGTGGGGTCAAGCGGGACAAGCTTGGTCTCCCACGTCTCAATCCAGCAACTTGTGCATGTGCCCTCAAAAATCGGAGGCATCCGTTCGTGGAACGCAAGGTCGCCCGCGATCATCACCGACCATTGCGGGATCCAGACCTGTGTGTCGCCGGGGCTGTGGGCGGGGCCAAGGTGCAGGACCTCGATTGTGACATCACCCATTGTGATGGTCTTGGAATCGGTGAACGTCTCGGTCGGCAAGGCAATCGTTGTGCCCTCAGCGTTTTCACGCGCATAGGATTTGAGCGCAGCCAGACTTTGGCCCGAGCTGTCCTCGAATTCCGCCACAGCATCTTCGTGCGCGAGGATCGGTACGCCCAAGCTTGCCCAGTAGCCATTGCCCAGCATCGCATGACCCTGGCCGTTTTCATTGATCACCAGCTTGACCTGCTGATCGGTGACCGCCTTGATCTCGTCATGCAGCGCGCGGGCAAGCGCAGTTGACGCCCCCGCATTGATCACGACCACCCCGTCGCCGGTGACGATAAAGGACAGGTTGTTGTTGTGCCCGGCGTTTTCATAGGTCGGCGGTGCCGTGGCCCCCGTCGCCGTGAAAACATGCGGGATGAACTCTACCGGCTTGGCATAGAGAACAGACGCCGGATATTGGTCGGGGATGTCCTCGGACGCCAGAGCGGGGACCGCAAAGACCGGACCGGCGACCAGCAGCAGGGCAAGTGTGCGCATCAGTTTTCCTCGACAAAGCGATAGGCGCCATCGACACGCTCAGCCCGTCCGATGCCGCCACCCGGCAGGTGATAGCCGATCAGACGCATCTGATCGGCGGCGATCTGGTCCAGAAGCGTCGTGCGGGTGGCCGCTGCCATCGTGCCATCCTGATCCGACCCCGAAGCCCAGTCAGGACGCTCAAACGCGACATGGTGGTTGCCAAGCGCGTCGCCGACCACCATCACCGCCTCGGTTCCGGACCGTATTTCAAAGGCCATGTGTCCCGGCGTATGGCCCGCGGTCAGACGCGCGGCGACACCAGGCAGGATTTCCTCGCCGTCGGTGATCATCTGAAAGGCGCCTGCCATCACCTCCAGCCGCCGCGCTGCGCCGACGGCAAATGCGGTGCGGGCCTCGCCGATTGTGGACACGGTATTGGGGTCCATCCAATAGTCGAATTCAGCTTGCCCCATCATGTGTTTAGCGTTGGCAAACACCGGCTCGTCGAACTCGTCCAGCAGGCCCCACAGGTGATCGGGGTGGCCGT
>JAUSPL010000433.1 GCA_030656535.1 Gemmobacter sp. | reverse complement strand
ATGTTCGGCTATGCCACGCTGGCGATGCCCTACATGTACCGTGCGGTGGATACCGGGTTGCGCACGATCGACGTGGCCACCCTGACCGAGGCCGCACAAAGCCTGGGCGCGGGGTGGATCACCATCATGCTGCGCCTGATCTTGCCCAACGTGCTGATCGCGGTCCTGTCCGGGGCGTTCCTGACCTTTGCCATCGTGATCGGAGAATTCACCATGGCGGCGCTGCTGAATCGCCCCGCCTTTGGCCCCTACATGCAATTGCTGGGGGCCAACCGCGCCTATGAACCTGCGGCACTGGCGGTGATCGCCTTTGCCATCACCTGGGCCTGCATGGGTCTGATCCAACTGGTCACCCGGTTTTCCAAACACACGCGAGCGCAGCGATAATGTCCTTTTTGACCATCGAACATCTGGAAAAATCCTTTGGTGCCACCCGTGTGGTCAAGGATTTCAACCTTGGCATCGAAAAGGGCGAGTTCGTATCGCTGCTTGGCCCGTCCGGCTGTGGCAAGACCACAGTGCTGCGGATGGTGGCGGGGTTTGAAACACCGACCTCGGGTGCAATCCGGATCGACGGGCAGGATGTCGTCAACCTGCGTGCCAACCAGCGCCAGATCGGCATGGTATTTCAATCCTATGCGCTGTTTCCGAACCTGACTGTGGCGCAGAACGTGGGGTTCGGGCTGAAGGTCGCTGGCGTTCCCCGCGCACAGGCGGCCGACCGGGTGACAGAAATGCTGCGTCTGATCGGTCTTCCGGATCTGGGGGGGCGGTATCCGTTCCAGCTATCGGGCGGTCAGCAACAACGCGTGGCGCTGGCCCGCGCGCTCGCGGTGGAACCCCGCGTGCTGTTGCTGGATGAACCGTTGTCCGCACTGGACGCCAAGATCCGGGTTTCCCTGCGCAACGAAATCCGCGAAATCCAACGCAAGCTGGGCATTACCACGATCTTCGTCACCCACGATCAAGAAGAGGCCCTGTCGATGTCTGACCGGGTGGTGGTGATGAACGGCGGCATTGCGGAACAGGTGGGCACACCGTTTGAGATCTATAACCGTCCGTCCACGCGGTTTGTAGCATCCTTTGTCGGGACGTTGAACCAGGTGCAGGTGACGGTGGTTGATCCCGACCAAGGGATCGTGACGCTGGCCGACCAGCCGATCAGGCTGGGACAGCCCATCGCCAAGTCCATAGGCGCCACGATTGCCATTGCCCTGCGACCCGAGGCCCTGCGGCTGGGCGCCGACCCATCGCGCGATGTCGCGCTGACGGGGCGCATTGACGAAGTGCACTTCCTGGGGTCGGTGATCCGGGTCGTCGCTGAAATCGGCGGGCAGCGCGTGTCATTGGACACCTTCAATCGCCCCGACGCGCCGCCGCCCCGGGTCGGCGACAGCGTTGACCTTTCGGCATCAGGACGCGACTTCATCCGGCTGGCGGACTGACCCAACGGCGCAACTGCCTGCGCGTCAGCCCCTTCGGGCGATCAAGTCAGGCCAAGGATGCCACCAGCTATTCGGCCGCGTCTTTCAGGGCCTCAAGTTCGGCTGCCTTGGTCTCGACCAGTTCAACGATATGGTCGATCATGCGGTCATTGCCCAGCTTGTGAACCTGCTTGCCCGCCAGATAGACCATGCCGGACCCTGCCCCACCGCCGGTAAAACCGATGTCGGTCATCAACGCCTCGCCGGGGCCGTTGACGACGCAGCCAATGATCGACAGGCTGAGCGACGTGGTGATATGCGCTAGGCGGTTTTCCAGTTCGGTCACGGTCTTGATCACATCGAACCCCTGCCGCGCGCACGACGGGCAGGAAATGATGGTGACCCCACGGTGACGCAGGCCCAACGATTTCAGGATTTCGAACCCGACCTTGACCTCTTCGACCGGATCAGCGGACAGCGACACCCGGACGGTGTCGCCGATCCCGGCCCACAGCAGGTTTCCGAGGCCTATGGCAGATTTCACCGTGCCCGATTGCAGTCCGCCAGCCTCGGTGATGCCCAGATGGATCGGGGCGTCGGTAGCATCCGCAAGCTGCTGATATGCAGCGACAGCCATGAAGACGTCGGACGCTTTTACCGAAATCTTGAATTCGTGAAAATCGTTGTCTTGCAGGATCTTGATGTGATCCATGCCGGATTCGACCATCGCATCCGGGCAAGGTTCGCCGTATTTGTCCAGCAGGTGTTTTTCCAGCGATCCTGCGTTGACGCCAATGCGGATGCTGCAACCGTGATCCTTTGCGGCCTTGATCACTTCGCGCACGCGCTTGGCATCACCGATGTTGCCCGGGTTGATGCGCAGGCAGGCAGCGCCAGCCTCGGCGGCCTCGATCGCGCGTTTGTAGTGGAAATGGATATCAGCCACGATCGGCACCGGGCTTTCGGCGCAGATTTCGCGCAACGCGCGGGTGCTTTCGACGTCGGGTGTGGACACACGCACAATATCGGCCCCGGCGATAGCTGCGCGCTGGATCTGTTCCAGCGTGGCCTTGACGTCCGAGGTTATGGTGTTTGTCATGGTCTGGACCGAGATCGGTGCATCCCCGCCCACCGCGACCTTGCCCACCATGATCTGGCGCGACTTGCGCCGTTCGATGTTTCGCCAAGGCCGTATGGGATTGTGGGACATGTCAGACGCTCTTATCAAGGGACAGGTCAGGACTATCGCGCCTGAGGCACTGGGGCAAGTTGCAACCCACCCCACCCTGTAACGTCCGCTTTACCCATGTCTGCCGGGCAAGCCCTGCCATTGCCGTCAATCCTGAACGACATTGCCGCCCGACGCGTCAGCAACCGACACGATCCGTGCAAGATCATCATCGCGCGTCAAGTCAGCCAGGGCAAAGCTGTCGCGCAACGCATCTGGCGACAATGCGACGTTCTTGACGACCTGTGCGCCGGGTGCAGCCGGTCCGTAGGTTTCGCCCTTGACCGCAAAATAGACAGAGCCCGAATTGCCAGCCCGCAACACCGCAGGCTTTTCGCCTTGTGGCACCGTATAGCGTTCACCGGCGTCCAGCACCTTTTCAAACAGCACGGTTCCATCGGCCGCCTGAACCCGGACCCAGGACGGACGGACGGCAAAAATCTCAACCTCGGGGGCGCCTTCGGCCAACACCTTGACCGCCGGGGACGTATCTGTGCCCGACCCCACCGGGGGCTGCGCGGTCACGCTTGGCTCGGCTGCGGCCACACGCGTATTGATCCCCGCAATCGGCCCGTCACGGGCGACCATCACCGGGGTTTCCAGCGCCTGCGGACGATAAAGCCGCCCCAGCGCCTCGGCCGTGGGGGCTGACCCGGGTTGTGCTTGTGCATCACCGACGCGCAACGTCCTGCCTTCGCCGACGTTGCCCAACGGATCAATCTGCGCCACCACGACGGGGGCTTGTTCGACAGGGGCAACCTGCACACGCTGAACTTCGCGCAGCACGGACCAGCCGCCATAACCGATGCCTGAAATCAGCAAGATCAGCACCAACACTGACCCCGCGGCCCCCGGCTCGACCCGGTTCAGCCAGCTT
>JAUSPL010000431.1 GCA_030656535.1 Gemmobacter sp. | reverse complement strand
CGATCGCACCCTCGATGGCCTTTCGGGCCTGCGCAGGCACGGTGATGACCGGGCGCAGGTCCAGAAAGCTGTAAAGTCGTTCCAGACTGGCGGCCGCCACCTGCCACAGCCCCGCCAGCGCGCCCAGGCGGCGCAAGGGCTGAAACGCCAGCGACATGGCGGTAAAGAACGACATGAACTCGCCCACCGTGCGCTCGCCTTCGATGATCTCGCGTCCGCCGAACACCAGCACGGCAAAGAAGCCGATCCCTGTGACCAGGTCGATCAGGGCGGGGATCAGCGCGCGACCCATCGCCATCCGGACCTCACCGCGCACGATCCCCTGGACGATGCGGTTGAACCGCTGGGTCTGATAGCCCTCCATCCGGTTCAGCTTGACCGTCGTGATGCCGTGAAAGATTTCATCCAGCCGCGTCGCGCGCTCGCCCGCCTGTCCACGGATCGTTCCGGTCTTGCGCCGGATATAGCGCTGCACGATCAAGGTCGGTGCAATCAGCAAGGGCGCACCGACCAAGGCGGCAGCAGTCCAGATCGGGTCGATGGAGATTGCCACGCCAAACAGCACCACAAGTGCCACGATGTCGCGCCCGACCCCCATGACGACCGCCGACCACACGTTCTGAACGGCCAGCGTGTCGCCCTGGACCCGTTCGATCAGCGTGCCCGGCGCGTTGTCTTGAAAAAACCGGGCCTCCAGCGTCAGCAGGTGGCGCAACAGATCGGTCTGCATCTGGGTCGAGGATCGCAGCGATATTTCGGTCAGGATGGTCTTGGACGCGACCGAGGTCACGGCCCGCACCGCAAACAGCGCGAAGATCCCGCCACCGACCCACCAGATCGCATCGGCATTGCCACCGACAAAGACCTGATCGAACAGCGGCTCCAGCATATAGCTCAGCGCCCCAAGTGTTCCGCCTTCGATCAGCAAGAACACCAGCGCGACCGCCATTCTGACGCGCCAGCGGTACAGGTAATCGCGCCAAAGCCGTCCGAACAAGCGGCGCGAGGAATAGAGTTCAGGTTGGGATTGGGCGACCATGGGCGGCTTTCGCTGGCAGCCAGGCTGCTGGGAACTGAGTGGGCCGATTTAGCGCGAAATGGCCCGGACTGGCAAGCCGGGCGGCCCGATCCCGCCAGACCCGGGCCAACGCGGCGTGCGGGGGCAAGCACGATCCCGCCTGCAGGCCTGCATTGACCTTGGCATTCTTGCGGCCTCGATCTTTTATGCGCCAAGCACATGTTTGGTGCTGGTCAATGGTCTGATCCGAGTTCTAGATTGCTTCGGGGTCTGGGGCGGTGCCTTGGCCTACGCACGTCACACGCGCCCGGGTCCATCAGGCCGGGTCCTCAGGAGTACCCGATGAGCCTGTCTCAAGGTCGCACTATTCTTGCCATTCCCGGCCCTTCGGTCATGCCCGACCGCGTGCTGAACGCCATGCACAACGCCGCGCCCAATATCTATGCGGGCCCGCTGGTCGAGGCGATGCCGGCCATAGTCGCCGACCTGAAGACGGTGGCGCGCACTGGCCATCATGTCGCGATCTATATCGGCAACGGGCATGCCGCGTGGGAGGCCGCGAACACCAACATGTTCAGCGCGGGCGACCATGCGCTGTCTTTGGTGACGGGGCGGTTTGGCGAAGGCTGGGGTCAGTCCGTTGGCGCGCTGGGGGTGAATGTGCAGGCCATCGACTTTGGCCGCCGGGGGCCGGTCGACCCTGCGCAGGTCGAACAGGCCCTGCGTGCCGACCGTGACCACAAGATCAAGGTTGTCCTGGCGACCCACGTCGACACCTCGACCTCGGTGCGCAATGACATCCCGGCCATCCGGGCGGCAATCGATGCGGCCGGGCACCCGGCCCTCTTGGCGGTGGACTGCATCGCCTCGATGGGGTGTGACCGGTTCGAGATGGACGCCTGGGGCGTCGATGTGGCTGTTGCGGCCAGCCAGAAGGGCCTGATGGTCCCCCCCGGTCTGGGTTTCGTCTGGCTGTCGGACAAGGCGCGTGTGGCCTGCGCAACGTCCGATCGTCGCACGCCGTACTGGGATTGGACCGTGCGCACGGCGGCGACCGAGTTCTGGATGTATTTCGGCGGCACCGCCCCCACCCATCATCTGATGGGGCTGCGGGAATCGCTGAACATGCTTGTCCATGAAGAGGGGCTGGATCACGTCTGGGCGCGCCACGCGACGCTTGCGCGCGCTGTCTGGGCGGCGTTTGACGTTTGGGGCACCGGGCCGGGCGCGGGTGCGGTCGAACTGAACATTGCTGATCCGGCGTATCGGTCCCATGCGGTGACGGCCGCCCGGATCACGGCACCGATGGCCACGCGTCTGCGCGAATGGTGCGAGCGCGAAGCCGGGCTGACGCTGGGCATCGGGTTGGGGATGGCACAGCCGGGCACCCCCGAGTCGCACGGATTTTTGCGCGTCGGGCATATGGGGCATGTGAATGCCCATATGATTCTGGGCACCTTGGGCGTGATGGAGGCTGGTCTGCGCGCGCTTGGGGCACCACATAGCCCCGGTGGCGTGGGCGCCGCCGCAGCGGTCATCGCGGGGGTCTGATCGGCTGCGCTGCGCCTTTTCGGCGCAGCGCAGCCATCATCACAGGCGGCACAGGTGGGACCGTCATACCGGCGCGCCTACGGCAATTTTGGGGCGGCCAAAGTGGGGGGCAGCACGCGCCCCCCTTTAATCAAAAGACTGTTGATCTGCGGCTGCCATAGGCAATCCGGGCTTCCTTGCCAAAACAAGGCACCGACTTGTGACCCGTGGTCCGGGATCAGTTCCCGGTGCGGGCCAGCCAATCCTGCATCCAGGCAATCTCGGTTTCTTGTGCGGCGATCACGGCTTCGGCCAGCTTGCGAACTTCGGGGTCGGCGCCGTGCTCCAGCACGATGCGGGCCATGTCGACTGCGCCCTGATGATGGGGGATCATTCCCCGGATGAAATCGACATCCGCATCGCCCGAATAGGGGATCGCCATTTCAGCATGCATGCGGTCGTTTGCCGCCATGTAGGCGACGGTCGAGGCGGGTGTCCCGGCGGCCATTGGTGCCTGCGTTCCGTGGCCCGCGTGGCCGGATTGGGCTTGTGCGGCGCCTGGCAGGAACTGCCCCGCCAACAAGCCGCCAAAAACGGCACTGCCAAGAACAGCCGCTGTCACAAGGGTCGGGATAAGGCGCATTGATGTCTCCGCGATGGGTCGTTTCAAACTTGGTAACAAACCACGTTATCCCACCTTCCTGTCGCAGGAAGGCAAATCACGGTCATGTGAGCCGCTTATCCCGCCGCGCGCGCCTTTTCCAGCGCAAGCGGCAATGCTGCTGCCAACGTCGCCAGGTCGTCGGCAGTTCCCGCGCTGACCCGGATGCAGCGGTCATGTGGTGCCACGAACGGCATCCGCACGAACACCCCTTGTGCGACCAGTCCAGCCAGCACCCGCCGCGCAAAAGCGCCGTCCTGCCCGCAGTCAATGGTGACAAAGTTGGTGGCCGATGCCAGCGGCACCAGCCCGTTGGACCGGGCGATGGCGGCAATTTCTGTGCGCGCGCGGGCCACCTTGGCCTGCACGGTGCGCAGCCAATCCTGATCCGCCAGTGCGGCCAGGGCCCCGGCCTGCGCGATGCGCCCCAGACCGAAATGATTGCGTACCTTGTCAAATGCGGCGATCAGCCCGGGTGCCGCAATGGCATAGCCGACCCGCAGCCCTGCCATGCCGTAGCCTTTGGAAAAGGTCCGCATCCGGATGACCCTTGGGTCGTTGGGGTCAATGTCGGGGGCGGTGCCGGGCGGCGCAAGGTCGATATAGGCCTCGTCCAGCACCAGAAGCGCCCCCGATGGGACCGCGTCGATCATGGCCCTGACCGTTTTGGCGGGGTGCCAGGACCCCATCGGATTGTCCGGGTTGGCGAAATAGATCAGCTTTGCCCCGACTTCGGCGGCAAGTGCTGTCAGCGCAGCGGGGTCTTCGTGGTCCCCCGCATAGGGCGCCTTGTGCAAGACCCCCCCAAACCCCGAGACGTGAAAGTTGAAAGTCGGATACGCCCCATCCGAGGTGACCACCGCATCCCCAGGGTCAATCAAAAGCCGCACCAGATACCCCAGCAACCCGTCAATCCCTTCGCCGACGACGATATGCGCAGGGGTGACGCCGTGATGGGCCGCCAAAGCGGCACGCAGGTCGTGGACTTCGGGGTCGCCATACATCCAGACGTCCTTGGCTGCCTGTGCCATTGCAGCAATCGCCAGCGGTGACGGGCCAAAGCGGCTCTCATTCGCGCCAAGCCGCGCAGTGAACGGCGCGTGGCGCGCGCGTTCCTGGGTTTCGGGACCGACAAATGGAACGGTCGAGGGCAGGCTGGCAACCAGCGGGGTATAGCGGGGGGGCGGAGCGATGGTGTTCATGGCGGCATCTGAACCGCAAATCATTCGTTTGGGCAAGCGGGGATCGCAGCGCACACAGCGCGCACACTGCCGCTTTGGGCCGGACGCCCGGGCCGTCACCCGTCTGTCGGCCGTTCGGCGGTCGGTCTGGATCCGAATGCAGCCGCCAGATACCCGGCCATTCTATTGCCACCCGTGCGATCAGACGATCCGGCGTGAACCGGGGCGCTGACTCCATCAGCGCAAGAACCTGCGCCGCGCCTCTTCGGCGATCGCTTGCCGCAATTGCAGACGGGCAAGCTCGGCCATCGCGGCCTTGCGGTCGTCGGGGTCGGTCAGGGTGGCCAGATGTGCCGCCTGTGCAGCGACCTGTTTTTTCAGCGCGATCTCTTCGGGGATGACGCCTGCCTCGGCCATCACGCGAAACCCGACTGCGATGCCCGGGTCGACATAGGCGGCTTCGGGGCGGTCAGGCAGGGGCTTGCCTTCCCCCTCCAGCCCCGACAGCTTGCCTTCGGCCAGAGCCTTCAGCATCTGGCGTTCGGCCATTTTGCCGGTGTCATGGGTCATTTTCATCCTCCAGATCCCGACGCGGCCCGATACCGCGCGTCGGGGCACGGGTTTTGGTGCATGATCGGGTTTTGTGCTGGTACCTCAGGTGCCAGCATGGCTATCATTATCTTACCACAATACAGGAGGTGCCGCCATGCCAGGACTGGTCCACGATGTCGATCCAGATGGTCTGATGGAGTTTTCGGTGGTCTTCACCGACCGCTCGCTAAACCACATGTCGAAAAAGTTCCAAGGCGTGATGCGCGACATCGGAACAGATCTGCGCGAGGTCTATGGCGCCCATGCGGTCGCGCTGGTGCCCGGCGGAGGAACATTTGCAATGGAGTCGGTGGCGCGTCAGTTTGGCGCCGGTGCCCATGCGCTGATCGTGCGCAACGGGTGGTTTTCCTATCGCTGGACCCAGATTTTCGACGCCGGCGGGTTTGCGGGCAAGACCACTGTTGTGATGGCACGGCCCACGGGCAACGCCCCGCAGGCGCCCTATGCCCCGCCGCCCATCGACGAGGTGGTCGAGGCGATCCGCGAGGCGAAACCCGATGTGGTGTTTGCGCCGCATGTCGAAACCTCGGCCGGGCTGATCTTGCCTGACGATTATATCACCGCGATGGCGGCGGCGGCGCACGAGGTCGGGGCGCTGATGGTGCTAGATTGCATTGCGTCAGGCTGCATCTGGGTCGACATGAAGGCAACCGGGGTGG
>JAUSPL010000417.1 GCA_030656535.1 Gemmobacter sp. | reverse complement strand
CCGATCCGGCAAGATACAGCCCCTCGCGCGGCATGTATTGCAGGGCGAGTTCGCGGGCATAGGTGCCGACCGCGGTGGCGAACAGCGTCAGGGTTGCGGTGGCTTGCGGATCGTCTGCGGCATGGGCTGCGATGATCGCTTCGCCGTCCTGCGTTGTCCCGGTCATCAGGGTGTGCAGGCGGGTCAGGCCGCGACCGGCGAACAGTTGTTCGGTGGAAAAGAACACCTCGGGCAGGGTGCCAAAGCGGTGGGCCAGCAGGGCTGCGACGGACGTGGGCAACGAGGTATGGCCTGCCTCTGCCTCCAGACAGGCGGCAGGCTGACCGGGGACCATGCGAACCGCGCAGGCGTTGACCCCGGTGCCAAGCCCCAGCACCAGCGCCTGACCGTTGGGCACCCGCAGCGCAGGGTCAGGGCTATGAACGGCGGCGGTGTCACCGGGGCCAAAGCCGGGGACAGCGTGCCCCAAGGCCGCCAGATCGTTGATCAAAGTGACAGGGGCACCGATCAGGGCCGTAAGGCCATCGGCGTCAAACCCCCAGTCCAGATTGGTCAGCCGCGCACGGCCCGCCGATACCGGCCCCGCCACAGCCACACAGATCGCAGTCAGCGCCGGGTGGCCCTGCTTGGCCAGATAGGCGGTCACGGCGGATTCAAAGCTGTCGTGTGTTTTGTTGCGATACCGGGTCAAGGTATCGCCTGCGATCCCGACAGCGGGATCGCACAGGGCAAAGCGCGTGTTGGTGCCGCCAACATCGGCCACAAGGATGGTCATCAGGGGGGATCCGGTTTCAGTTAAGCCTTTCGCCCGTCTGGGGCGCAAAATAGCTTACCTTGGTCAGATCGAAACTGAAAGCCAAGGGTTTGCCTGGCCGGGCACGGGTATCTGCGCCCAGCCGCGCTGTAACGCGGCGGCCCCCCAGTTGCGACACCACGTAAGTATCGGCCCCCGCCGGTTCGACGACATCGACCAGACATTCACCCGGCTGCACCAGATCGCCTTGGCGGGTTCCATCTTCGGTGATGTCCTCGGGGCGCAGCCCCAGCAAAATGTCGGCGGGAAGGCCGGTCGCGCGAGGGTCGTGCAGGATCAGCGGGGTGGCCCCGGCCCTAGCGATTTCAATCCGTGCGCCGGTGGCGGCGGCGCTGGTGCGGGCGGGAATCAGGTTCATCGCGGGGCTGCCCATGAAGTCGGCGACGAATGTATTGGCCGGTCGGTTATAGATTTCGGCGGGCGTCCCGACCTGCTGGATCACGCCGCCCTTCATCACCACGATCTTGGTGGCAAGGGTCATCGCCTCGATCTGGTCATGCGTCACATAGACCATGCTGGCGCCCAGATCCTGATGCAACCGCTTGATCTCGGTCCGCATTTCCACCCGCAGTTTCGCGTCAAGGTTCGACAGCGGCTCGTCGAACAGGAACAGTTGCGGGTCGCGCACCAGCGCGCGGCCCATCGCCACCCGCTGGCGCTGTCCCCCCGACAACTGACCGGGGCGACGCTGCAGCAGCGCCTCGATCTGCAGTTGTTTGGCGACCTCGGCCAGTTTGGTGGCTTGGGTTGCCTTGTCCACCCCGCGCACCTGCATGCCAAAGGTGATGTTCTTTGCCACCGTCATCGTCGGGTAAAGCGCGTAAGACTGGAACACCATCGCGATGTTGCGGTCCTTGGGGGACACATGGGTCATGTCCTGATCGCCAATGCGGATCGCGCCGCCGGAAATCGGCTCCAGCCCAGCGATGCAGTTCAGCAAGGTGGACTTGCCGCAACCAGACGGCCCGACCAGCACCAGAAAGTCGCCCTTGTCGATGCTGACATTGATGTCCTTGAGGATCTCGGTGGTGCCATAATTCTTGAACAGGCCTTGGACGTCGAGAATAGGGGCCATTTGATCAGCCTTTCACGGAACCGGCGGTCAGGCCGCGGATGAAGTATTTACCGGCGACGACATAGACAAACAGCGTCGGAAGGGCGGCGATGATCGCGGCGGCCATGTCGACGTTGTATTCCTTGACCCCGGTGGTGGAGTTGACGATGTTGTTCAGTGCGACCGTGATGGGTTGCGTGCCTGCCTGGCTGAACGACACCCCGAACAGGAAATCGTTCCAGATCTGGGTGAACTGCCAGATGACGGTCACGACCACGATCGGCAGCGACAGCGGCAGGAAGATCGACCAGAAGATGCGGAAGAACCCGGCGCCGTCGATTTTCGCCGCTTTGACCAGATCTGACGGGATGGTGACATAGTAGTTGCGAAAGAACAGGGTGGTGAACCCGATCCCGTAGATCACATGCACGAAGATCAGCCCGGGAATGGTGCCTGCGATGTTCAGAAAGCCAAGCGTGCGCGCCATCGGCAGCAACACCACCTGAAACGGGATGAAACAGCCAAACAGCATCAACGAAAAGATCAGGTTGGCGCCTTTGAACCGCCATTGGGCAATGACATAGCCGTTCATCGCCCCGATCAGCGTTGAAATCAGCACAGCAGGCACCGCAAGCAGCACTGAATTCCAGAAGTAGGGCTGCAAGCCTTCGCACTTTATGCCCGTACAGGCGCCGGACCAGGCGGTCGCCCATGCTTCAAAGGTCACCGACCGTGGCAGGGCGACAAGCGACCCGGTGCGGATTTCCTCAAGGCTCTTGAGGCTGGTGGTCAGCATGACGAACAGCGGCATCAAGTAGTAAAGCGCAAAGATGAACAAGATCGCATACAGGCCCCAGCGCAGCGCGATGCGGGCAGTGGGGGATTGCTGGTTGGCACGGGTCCGGGCGCTGATGTCAGTCATTTTTCGCCCTCAGTTCTGAATAAAGATAGGGGACCACAATCGCGAACACGACGCCCATCATCACCATGGCGCTGGACGCTGCCTGTCCGATGTCGCCGCGCGAAAATGCCATCGCATACATGTAGGTGGCAGGCAGGTCGGTGGCGTACCCGGGGCCGCCCCCGGTCAACGCGATCACAAGGTCAAACGACTTGATCGCCAGATGTGCCAGCACGATAAAGGCCGACAGAAAGATCGGGGCCATCGACGGGATGATGATGGCGCTGTAAATCCTGTGGGTGGGGATGCCGTCGACCTGCGCCGCCTTGATGATCTCTTCGTCGACAGACCTCAGACCGGCCAGAAACAGCGCCATCACGAAACCGCTTGCCTGCCAGACCCCCGCGATGACGACAGTATAAATCGCCATATCGGGGTTGATCAGCCAGTCAAAGGTGAACGTCTCGAACCCCCAGCCGCGCACGACCGATTCAAACCCCAGACCGGGGTTGAGGATCCATTTCCACGCCGTTCCGGTGACGATCAGCGACAGTGCCATCGGGTAAAGGTAGATGGTGCGCAGCACGCCTTCGGTGCGGATTTTCTGATCCAGAAAGATCGCCAGCATCAGCCCCAGCACCATCGAGGTGACAATGAACAGGACACCAAAGATGAACAGGTTGTTCATCGCGGTATCCCAGCGGGGCGATGCAAACAGGCGCTCGTATTGAATGGGACCAACGATGTCATAGTTCGGCATCAGCCGGGACCGGGTGAATGACACCCATGCGGTCCAGCCGATAAAGCCATAGACGAATATCAAGACAGCGACGAAACTGGGCGCAAGCACAAGCTTCGGCACATGGCGTTCAAGCCACAGCATGACGGATCCCCTCCCCAGGGTGGCGGGGGCGCGGACATGCGCCCCCGGCCGGTGGTCTTACATGGAGTTTGCGACACCTTCGGCCCGCATCTTGACCGCATCGGCCGACGACATGTCCGAATTGAAATGCGCCGTCACGACATCGGTGATTGCGCCTGCTTGTGCCCCGCGCAGCGCCATGCCGTGGGCATAGGACGGCAACAGCGACCCGGCATCCGAGGTGGTGCCCATGTCAGCGGCCGAAAGCTTGGCGCAGTCATCAAAGTCGTTAAGCGCGACATCGGTCCGGGCCGGGATCGAGCCTTTGTTCATGTTGAACACCTTCTGGAAGTTCGGACCCACGATCAGTTCGGCCAGCAGGTTTTGCCCGTCGATCTTGTCCTGCCCGTCGACCTTGAACATGGCAAAGCTGTCGACGTTGTAGAGGTATCCGTCACCCGGCGTTGATCCGCACAGGAAGTCGGTGCCAGGGGTCTTGCCTGCAGCCAGGAACTCGCCCTTGGCCCAGTCGCCCATGATCTGGAAGGCGGCTTCGCCGTTCATCACCATCGCGGTTGCGAGGTTCCAGTCACGCCCCGAGAAGTTCGCATCGACGTAGCCGCGCATCTTGCGCATCTGATCGAACACTTTGACCATCGTGTCCGAGGTCAGCGCGTCCTTGTCCAGATCGACCAGCGCCTTACGGAAAAAGTCCGGGCCGCCAATGCCCAGCACAACGGTTTCAAACACGGTTGCGTCCTGCCACGATTGACCGCCATGCGCCAGCGGGGTCACGCCGGCGGCCTTCAGCTTGTCGGCGGCGGCGTTGAATTCTTCCCAGGTGTTGGGCATCGCGATCGAGTGTTGATCCAGCAGCACCTTGTTGGCCCAGATCCAGTCGACGCGGTGGACGTTGACCGGCGCAGCGCACCAGGTGCCGTCGCATTTCATGTGGTTTGCAATCGATTCCGGCAGAACTTTGGCCCAGCCCTGGGCCTCGGCGACGGCTGAAATATCCGCCAGAACGCCCTCGGCATACCATTCCTGAATGGCGGGGCCCTTCAATTGAACGGCGGTGGGCGCGTTGCCTGACAGGACGCGAGCGCGCAACGCAGTCATCGCGGCATCGCCGCCGCCGCCCGCGACCGGCATGTCGGTCCAGGTGCCGCCCTTTTCCGCGAATTCCTGTTGTAGAACGGCGACAGATTTCGCCTCGCTGCCGCTGGTCCACCAATGCAGCACTTCGGCCTGCGGATTGGCGTGGGCAATGGTGACGTAAGAAAGCGCAGCCACAGAGGCCGCGAGAGCGGTCTTGATATGCATGTAATTCCTCCCGGTGGTCGGCGGTTTATCCGCCAGACTGCGCGTATGATGACGCATGGCCTGCCATTCGGGCAACGGGCGCGTCAGCCATGGATCAAGGATTCCCGGGTGCTCTGTTACAAGCTGTTACTTGCGCAGGGCCCGGCAGGCCCTGGAACGCTGTGCGACGTTGGGTATTGCCCGAGCCTAATTTGCATCCCGCAGGCGGAACCGCTGAATCTTGCCGGTCGCGGTCTTGGGCAGGGTGCCGCAGAACACGATGCGGCGCGGGTATTTGAAGGGCGCGATGGTCGCTTTGACGTGATCTTGCAGCCGTTTGACCGTTCCTGCATCGGCGACAACGCCCGATGACAACACGACATGCGCCACCACGATCTGGCCGCGTGCCTCGTCTGGTTCGCCGACCACGGCACATTCCAGCACGTCCGGGTGTTTCAAAAGCGCGGCTTCAACGTCGGGCCCGGCAATGTTGTAGCCGGACGATACGATCATGTCGTCATTTCGCGCGGCAAAGTGGAAATAGCCGTCGGCGTCCTGCCAGAACGCATCCCCCGTCAGGTTCCAGCCATTCTGGACGTATTTTTCCTGCCGGTCGTCGGCCATATAGCGGCAGCCCGTCGGGCCGCGAACCGCCAGACGTCCGACCTCGCCGCGCGGCAATTCGGTACCGTCATCTGCAACGATCTTTGCCTCATATCCCGTGACGGGGCGACCTGTGCAGGCCGGGCGGTGGTCGTCAAAGCGGTTCGAGATGAAGATGTGCAGCATCTCGGTTGCCCCGATGCCGTCCAGCATTGGTTTTCCAGTGCGCGCGATCC
>JAUSPL010000407.1 GCA_030656535.1 Gemmobacter sp. | reverse complement strand
CAACCTTTTCCCTTTTCAGCGATTGTCGGCCAAGAGGCGATGAAGCAGGCGATGGTCCTGACCGCAATTGACCCCGGGATCGGCGGCGTTCTGGTCTTTGGCGACCGCGGCACCGGCAAATCAACGGCTGTGCGCGCACTGGCCGCACTACTGCCCGAAATCGCGGCGGTTGACGGTTGCCCGGTGAATTCTGCGCGCATCGAGGATGTGCCGGAATGGGCCGGTCCAAAGCTGGACAAGATAATCAAGCGCCCGACACCCGTCGTTGACTTGCCGCTGGGCGCCACCGAAGACCGCGTCGTCGGCGCGCTGGATATCGAGCGTGCGTTGACCCGCGGCGAAAAGGCGTTCGAACCCGGTCTGCTGGCCCGTGCCAATCGCGGCTATCTTTACATCGACGAGGTCAACCTGCTGGAGGACCACATCGTCGACTTGCTGCTGGATGTCGCCCAGTCCGGGGAAAACGTCGTCGAGCGCGAAGGACTGTCGATCCGCCACCCCGCCCGCTTTGTTCTGATCGGGTCGGGCAACCCCGAAGAAGGCGAATTGCGCCCCCAGTTGCTGGATCGGTTCGGTCTGTCGGTCGAGGTGACTTCGCCGCGCGACATCCCCTCGCGGGTCGAGGTGATGCGCCGCCGCGATGCCTATGAAAATGACAACGCCGTCTTCATGACGGAATGGCGCGCCAAAGATGCCGTGTTGCGCGACGCCATCCTTTCTGCGCGGGCGGCCTTGGCTGGCCTCAAGACGCCGGGCGCTGTGCTGCATGACTGCGCGGCCCTGTGTATTGCCCTTGGATCTGACGGTCTGCGCGGGGAACTGACGCTGCTTCGCGCTGCCCGCGCCCAAGCGGCCCATGATGGGGCTGAAATCGTCAGTCGCAGCCACCTGAAGGCCGTAGCGACCAGCGCCCTTGGCCACCGCCTGCGCCGCGACCCGCTGGATGAGGCCGGATCCGCGTCCCGCGTCGCCCGCACTGTTGCGGAAATCTTGCCATGACAGGCCCAATGACCCCTTGGCAGCGCGCCCAAACTGCCTTGGCGGTGATGGCGGTCGATCCGGGGGGCGCCAAGGGTCTGTGGCTGCGCGCGCGCGCGGGCGCGGTGCGCGACCGCGTCACCCAAGCCTTGCCCGCAGGCCGCAGAATCCACCCCGGCATCGACGACGGTGCCCTGTTCGGCGGCGTTGATCTGGCGGGCACTCTTGCCACAGGTCAACTACGCCACAGCATCGGTCTGTTGGCGCAGCCCGCGCCCATCATCTTGACCATGGCCGAACGCTGCCAACCCGGTCTGTCCGCACGCCTGGCCCGCTGGCTGGATGACGCGGGGCCGTGTCTGATCGCGCTGGACGAAGGCGCCGAACCCGAAGAAACCCTATCCTCTGCGCTGGCGGATCGCCTCGGTCTATTCCTCACTCTGGATGATCTGGCCTATTCGGAAACCGAACCGATCTTGCTGCCCCATGACAAGATCGCCGCAGCAAGGGAACGCCTGCCGCACACCACGTTGCCCGAATCTGCGCTGGACAGCGTGACAGCCGTGTCCGCAGCCATGGGCATTGCCAGCCTGCGCGCACCGCTGCTGGCGATTTCGGTCGCGCGGGCTCTGGCCGCGTGGCGATGCGAATCGGTGGCATCCGACACCACATTGCGCCATGCCTGCGAACTGACGCTCGCCCATCGTGGGGACCCGCCCGAAACCGCCAACGCAGAAAGCGAAGCACCACCCCCGCCGCCTGACTCTGGCGACGCCGATGCGAAACAACCGGAATCGGACACGGATCGCATCCCCGATGACATCCTGCTGGAGGCCGTGCGCGCATCGCTTCCTGCCGATCTGCTGGCGCGTCTGGCCGCAGGTGCAGCCGCACGCACCGCAAAAGGCAGCGGCGGTACCGGGGCCGCCCGAAAGGGCAATCACCGCGGGCGCCCTTTGCCCCCCCGCCCCGGAACGCCGGGATCAGGCAAGCGAATTGATCTGGTTTCCACCTTGCGCGCCGCAGCCCCTTGGCAACCCCTGCGCCGCCATGCCACCGCCACAGAGCCCCAGACTGCGGATGCGCACCTTCGGCTGAAAATCCGCCAGTCTGACCTCAGGTTGAAACGGTATCAGGAAACGTCAGACCGCGTGCTGGTCTTTACGGTGGATGCTTCCGGTTCTTCGGCCCTGGCACGGCTGGCCGAGGCAAAGGGTGCCGTAGAACTGCTGTTGGCACAGGCTTATGCGCGCCGAGATCACGTCGCGCTGATCGCCTTTCGCGGTCTGGGCGCAGACCTGCTTTTGCCCCCGACACGATCCTTGGTACAGACAAAACGCCGTCTCGCGGGCTTGCCCGGGGGCGGTGCCACACCTTTGGCGGCGGGATTGCGGATGGCGTATGACCTTGGCATGCAAGCCCGCGCGCGCGGCATGACCCCAACGATCGCCCTGCTGACGGACGGGCGCGGAAACATTGCCCTGGATGGCAGCACCAATCGCATCAGCGCCGAGCAGGACGCCCTGCGGCTTGCGCACGCGATCCGCGCGGCGGCTATCCCGGCGCTTGTGCTGGATACTGCCAACCGCCCGCAGCCCGCGCTGCAGCGGATGGCACAAAGCATGGGGGCACCCTACATTCCCTTGCCGCGTGCCGATTCGCAACGCTTGTCCGCAGTGTTGCAGTCGGCCTTGGGGGCCTGACATGCGCGCGCCGGCGATCCCTTTGGACTGGCCGTTCCGAACCGCGTCCCGCCACATCCAGTGCGCACCGCATCTGTGGCACGTGCAAGACATCGGAACCGGGCCCGTCGTGCTGTTGATCCACGGCGCTGGGGGCGGCACACACAGCTTTCGCCACCTGATCCCATTGCTGTCGCCACGCTTTCGCTTGATTGCGCTGGATCTGCCCGGCCAAGGATTCACCCTGCAAGGGTCGCCGCGCAGATGCAGCCTGGACGCAATGGCCGAAGATATCGCCACGCTGGTCACCAGCAAAGGCTGGGCCCCTTGCGCCATTGTCGGGCATTCCGCCGGAGCCGCACTTG
>JAUSPL010000404.1 GCA_030656535.1 Gemmobacter sp. | reverse complement strand
CCGGCCCGGCACACCGCCGGCATCGCCCCCCACCGCCGAGCAGATGCGCAGTGACGCAATTCAGCGGGCGTGGTTCACTGATGTGCGAAATCGCTATTTGCGGTGGCGCGACATCAATGCGGCGCTGACGTTCTTGAATGAATGGAAGGGCGCGCCGCTGTATCCGCCGCCCGCATCGGCACATGATCTGCGACACCAGCAGCAGCTTGTCACTGACGCGGCCTTTCTGGCCTTGCACGCCATTCTCAACCCCACCCGACAGGACCCGGGCGCGCAGGATCATGGCTGTTTTGAGGACATACCGTTGCCACCGTCCGAGTTCACCCGCCACATACATGCGGCCCTGCGCATAGCGTTGGCGCGGCAACCCACGGCGCCGCTGCGGTTCTTGGATGTGGGATGCGGCGGCGGGATCAAGGTTCTTCAGGCTGCGCAGTGCTTTGCGCTTGCTGATGGGTTGGAATACGATCCGGGCTATGTGGAGGTGGCGCGGTCGATGCTGTCGTCGCTGCTGCAAGACCGCGCGCAGGTGTTTCATGCCGATGCCCTGACGTTTGATCGGTATGGCGACTATGACGTGATCTATTTCTATCGCCCGATGCGCGACCCCGATCTTTTGATCCAACTGGAAGACCGCATCCTTGCGCATGCCCGACCCGGCACGCTTTTGATCGCGCCCTATGCCAGTTTTGGACGGCGACCCGGGCTGCCCTGCGAACATATGGAAGGGTCGGTTCATATTGCGGGACTGGACAGCGCCGGTGCCGCCGATCTGTACCGCCGATCCTGTCAGATCGCGCTGACAACCCGCCAGATCCAGTATCGCGCCCATCCGCGCAACGGCTATCTTGCGCCGCTGATAGAAGTGATACTGCGCAACGGATATCCGTTCCCACAGATTTGACCCTGCTTGGTCCAGCCCGGTGCTGGCCCGTCGCAAAGGCTATGGTCTTTCCGGAAGATTCCCATAGGTTTGTTAAAAACCGGGGGGCAGGACTATGGCAGAATGGGACTATGTGATTGTCGGCGCAGGGTCTGCCGGCTGCGTCTTGGCCAACCGTCTGTCGGAAGACCCTGTAAACCGGGTGCTGCTGCTAGAGGCCGGGGGTCGCGACAACTATCACTGGATCCATATCCCGGTTGGGTATCTGTATTGCATCGGCAATCCGCGCACCGATTGGATGTACAATACTGAACCCGATCCGGGGTTGAACGGTCGCAGCCTGCGCTATCCGCGCGGAAAGGTACTTGGGGGCAGTTCGGCCATCAATGGCATGTTGTATCTGCGCGGTCAGGCGGCGGATTACGACGGCTGGCGGCAAATGGGGTTGACGGGCTGGGGCTGGGACGACGTTCTGCCCTACTTTCGCAAGTCCGAAGACTATTTCGAGGGCGCTTCCGATCTGCACGGCGCCGGTGGTGAATGGCGGGTTGATCGCCAAAGGTTGCGATGGGACGTGCTGGATGACGTGATGGCCGCCTGCGTCGCAGCGGGCATCCCTGAAACGGCAGATTTCAACACCGGGGACAACGAAGGTGTGGGGTACTTCAAGGTTAACCAACGCAACGGTTGGCGCTGGACCACCGCAAAGGCGTTTTTACGGCCTGCCAAGAATCGCCCGAACCTGTCTGTCGTGACCCATGCCCAGGCCGAGAAAATCCTGTTTGACGGAAGCCGTGCAACCGGAATCCGCTATCGCCAGGGCGGCAACATCCTGGAAGCCCGCGCCCGGGCCGAGGTGATCCTGTGTTCAGGGTCTATCGGCACGCCGCAATTGATGCAGCTGTCGGGGCTTGGCCCTGCAGATCTGCTGCAATCTCTGGGGATCGAGGTCCGGCGCGATATGCCCGGCGTGGGCGGCAACCTGCAAGATCACCTGCAACTGCGCTGCGCTTGGAAAGTAACCGGGGCGCATACTTTGAACACGCTGGCTGGGTCGCTGCTTGGCAAGGCACGGATCGGGCTGGAATACGCGCTGCGTCGGACAGGGCCGATGTCAATGGCACCCAGCCAACTGGGTGCCTTTGCCCGGTCGTCGCCAGATCTGGCGACACCGGATCTGGAATACCACATTCAACCGCTTAGCCTGCCTGCGTTCGGCGGAAATCTGGACCCGTTTCCGGCTATCACGGCCAGCGTGTGCAACCTGCGCCCCGAAAGCCGGGGTCATGTGCGGATCACGTCGGCGGACCCGATGAAGGCGCCGGAAATTGTTCCAAACTACCTGTCCACGCCCGGCGATCGCGCCGTTGCGGTGCGATCTATCCGTCTGACCCGGACCATCATGGGCCAGGCCCCGATGGCAAAATACCAGCCGCAGGAATTCAAGCCGTCACCGGACGACCAGACGGACCTCGAACTGGAACGTGCTGCAGCGGATATTGGCACCACGATCTTTCATCCAGTTGGCACCGCGCGCATGGGAACCGATGACGGCGCTGTCGTGGACGGAACGCTTCGGGTGCGCGGGGTGACGGGGCTGCGGGTGGTGGACGCCAGCGTGATGCCTCGCATCATCTCGGGGAACACAAATTCACCCACGATCATGATCGCAGAAAAGGCTGCAGACATGATCTTGCGCGGCCTATGATCCGCATGCCGGTGTGGCGTCAGGCGATATGGACCGACGTTCCCCAATCGACGCATTTCGCCAGCAATTCGGGCGGCAGCGGCTGGTCGGTGAAAACCGCGTCCAGTTCAGCCAGGGATGCAAGGCGGACCGGCGCACTGCGGTCTATCTTGGAGGCGTCGGTCACCAGATAGCTGGTTCTGGACTGGCGGATGATCGCCTTGGACACCCGTACCTCGGCCAGATCAAAATCCAGCAGATCACCGTCGCGATCCAGCGCCGACGCGCCGATGATGGCGTAATCGACCTTGAACTGCTCGATGAATTGAGTCGTCAAATCGCCGACCAACCCGCCATCCGTTCGCCGCAACCCGCCGCCTGCAACCATGATTTCGCAGGACTCGTTCGCGACAAGGATATTGGCGACGTTCATGTTGTTGGTGACGACAGTGATGTTGCGGTGGTTCAGCAATTCGCGGGCGACAGCCTCGGTGGTGGTCCCGATGTTCAGGATCATCGAGCAGTTGTCCGGGATTGCCTGCGCGCAGGCGCGCCCGATCGCCGCTTTGGCGGATTCGTTCATCCGGCGGCGCTCTTCATAGCCGATGTTGGCGACACCCGTACGGATCACGGCGCCGCCGTGCACCCGGTCCAGCAAACCCGCGTCGGCCAGTTCGGTCAGGTCACGGCGGATTGTCTGCAACGTTACGGCAAACCGTTCGGCCAGATGTTCGACCACGACGCGGCCCTCGGAACGGGCGATATCCAGGATTTCGGTTTGACGGAAACTCAGCGCCACGGTGCATCCCCAAGCGTTGCTTTTGACTCTGGTCGCACAGATGCACGCGAATGTCATGCAGCATTTCCTTTTGCATACGCAGAAAAACACAGATCTAGGGGTGCCAATAGATAGATTATTCTTAGAAATTGGTTCATATCGAAAATAATCGCACAAAAACGAACATTGTCTTTGACACATTGCGAAGAATCAGAAAACCTGCCCGCACCACAATAAAGGATCACTGCGTGCCCAATACCCCCCCGGGGCCGGAAACGGTCGACCTGTTCATAATTGGTGGCGGCATCAACGGGTGCGGCATTGCCCGTGATGCGGCGGGGCGTGGTTTGTCTGTGGTTCTGGCCGAACAGGGTGATCTGGCGCAG
>JAUSPL010000409.1 GCA_030656535.1 Gemmobacter sp. | reverse complement strand
CTGACGGATCCGAGAAACGCAGCGCTGACGATTGTCCCGGCCACCGTGTCGGCCGCGGCTTCGGTGGCGAATTGCCAGTGCTCGGGCCGCGTGAGCAGGATCACGTCGGAACCGGCGATCCCGCTTTGCGCGGAAGGGTTCACCCGGAGCTGGCCGACATCGGTATGGATCACGCCTGTATCGACGATGCGTCCTTGCAGTTCATTCGCCGAGCCGATGAACCGCGCCACGCCCAGCGACACTGGGCTGCAATATACGTCTTCCGGCGTTCCGAGTTGCTCGATCCTGCCCCGCCCCACGACCGCGATACGGCTGGCCAGGGCCATGGCCTCTTCCTGATCATGCGTTACATAGAGCGCCGTGAAACCGAATTGCCGCTGCATCGTCAGAATTTCGAGCCGCAGGAGTTCGCGAACCTTGGCGTCGACGTTGGACAGGGGCTCGTCGAACAGGATCATGCCGTCGCCGCAGACCAGCGCGCGGGCCAGCGCGACCCGCTGCTGTTGGCCACCGCTGATCCGGCCGGGATGCTGCTGGGCAAGGTCGCCGATCCGCATCTTTGTCAGGATGTCCTGCACGCGCCGGTCACGCTCGTCGCGCCCCACGCCCCGCATCCGCAGGGGATAGGCGACGTTCTGCGCCACGGTCATGTGCGGCCAGAGTGCGTAGCTCTGGAAGACCATCCCGACGTGCCGGGCCTCGGGCGGCAGGACCAACCCCGTCTCGCTGTCGAACAGGTCGCGCCCGCCCAACCGGATCGAACCGGAATCGGGCGTCTCGAGCCCGGCGACGGCGCGCAGCAGGGTGGTCTTGCCACAGCCACTCGGGCCCAGCAGAACCACGAGTTCACCTTGGTGAATGTCGATCGAAACATCATCGATCGCCTTGAGGGACTCGCCGTTCGCTCGCTTGAAGGTCTTGTTCAACCTGCGAATAGAGAGGGTCAGTTCGCGGGCCGACGCAGCCCGGCCCGCGTCAGAACTATTTGAGGCCAAGGAGACCACTGATCTCTGTTGCATGGTCACCGATCTCTGTGATGCGCGGCGCAATATAATTCGACGGCATTGGCGCCGTCCCGGGGGTCCCAGGGAAAGGCGAAACGCTCGTCATCCCATTGTATGCGGTCTGACCTTCCTCGGACAACAGGAAGGATAGGAAGCACATCGCCGCATTCGGGCTGTCAGCACCGGCCGAGACCGCCGTCTCGAACTCGTTGCCGGTGGTCAGGTCCGGCGCTACGAATTCGATGGGGGCACCCTGCTCGCTGAGCACGCGCACCACGGTCATCACATTCGGTACGACGATTGTGACCTCGCCCGCCGCCAACTGCTGCGTCGCCGGAACCACCGACGGCACCAAGATCGGCTGCTGGGCTGCAAGCCGGGTCAGGTAGTCGGCGCCCAGTTCGTCGCGCAGGATGCGAAACAGCGCCATGTATGAGGGCACATTGCGCGGATCGCCCATAATGATCTTCCCGGCGAAGCGGGGGGCGAGCAGGTCTTCCCAGCTGGTGGGCGGCGTGTCACCCACGGCCTCGCTGTTGTAGGCGAAACCCAGCATCGACAGGCTGGTGGTCACGGCACCTTTGTTGATCCACGCCGGATCGATCTCGGTCAGCCGCGGCAGGCTGTCGCTGGTCAGGGGCACGAACCATTCATTCGCCATGCCCTGCGCGATGAAGTTGGGATCGGCCAGCGAGATCAGGTCGGCATTTATCACCCCCGCCTCGCGTTCTTGCGCATATCGGGTCGCCAGCGCGCCGGTCGCAAGTCGCAGGTGCTCGATCGGTATCTGAGGATAGGCGCGGCTAAACTCTTCGGCCGCAGTGGAATTGCGCGATGGATCTTGCGACGAATACCAGACCAGCGGCGGCTCGCCCGTTGCCGCATCACAGGATTCGTCCACGGTCATCGCCATGGCGTGGCAACCCCAGACGACTGAAAGCAGGGTAGGAAACAAGAGCTTCAAATTGTGGGCCCTCCATTTTGACAAGGGGAGACACGCTGGCCTCCCGCCACCGATAGCCCCTCCGTGCTCCGACTCTACATCGCTCTCCGAAAAGTAAGCCAACTGGAATTCAGCAAAGCAGTGTTGCGCAAACAGGGACATGGGCCCGTTCGCCATTCGCAACCGGATCGGCGCCAGAGCGTTACACGGACTCGCCCGGCGGTCATAATACGGGCGACGCAGGCCAGAACCCCAAGTGCGAGAAATGCTGCTGCAAGGTGGCGATCCTTCGTTCCGCTTTACCATCAGGGGAAATCACGGAAGCTGCTGGAAGGCGCTCACGCTTTTGCACGCGCCGCGACCAGCCGCTCGATGTCCTCGCGCTGGATTTTTCCGCTGACGTTGCGGGGCAACTGGTCGAGCGGCAAGAACACAACCTCGCGCGGGCACTTGTAGCCCGCCAGTGCGGCGCGGCACAGGCTCTGGACCGCGGCAGCATCCAGCGCGTCGTCATGGCGCGCGATTACCGCCACTGGAACCTCGCCCCAGTGCGCATCCGCCTTGCGCACGACGATGGCATCGGCCACGCGCGGATCGGCAAGCAGGACGCGCTCGATCTCGGCGGGATAGATGTTCTCGCCACCGGACTTGATAAGGTATTTCGACCGCCCGGCGAATTCGAAGCCCTCAGGCGTGCGGCGAAAGAGGTCGCCCATATGGAACCAGCCGTCGGCAAAGGTGTCGGCATTGGCCTTCGGGTTGTTCCAGTAGCCGTTGAAAACCATAGGCCCGCGCACCCAGATCTCGCCCACCTCGCCGTCGGCCACATCCTGCCCTTTGGCATCGACCAGCCGTATTTCGGATAGGACGCTCGGCTGCTTGGCGAGGTTGCGGGGCATGGTGCCGGGCGCGATCAGGTCGCCCGAGAGCGGCGGCATACCGGTTTCGGTGGCGCCGAACGAGTTGACCCAAGGCGCGCGGAGCAGGGTCGTGACCTCGTCGATCACAGCGGCGGGTACCATGTCGGCCATGCAACCCACTGCTTTCACCCCCCTTATCTCGGGCCGCCGGGCCTTCAGCCGCTCCAGCAGCGCCTCAGTCGAGGCGGGCACGGTGATCAGCCAGCCGATGCGGAATTCCTCCAGCGCGTCGATGATAGCATCGGGTTGGAAGCCGTCGACGATGATGGCGGTGCCGCCGAGCAGCAGGGTCGACATCAGGTGCTCGGATCCCGCCACATGGAACATAGGCGTCCAAGCGACGAAGCCGTCACCGCGCGCCAGCCCCATGTCGATCGACAGCGCGCACATCCGCGCCACCTGCGCCCGCTGGCTGATCACCGCCGCCTTCGGTCGGCCGGTGGTTCCGGAGGTGTAGAGGATGATATAGCCGTCCTCGGGCTCGGCGACAAAGGGAGCGCTGCCCTCGGCTTCCAGGCCATCGACGGGCAGCACCGCCCGCCCGCCGCCCGCCACCTGCGCGACGTCGCGGTGACGCGGCGACGCGACCACCAGCACCGGGGCGACAAGGTCAATGCAGTAGGCGAGTTCCTTCTCGGCCAGCCGCCAGTTGAGGCAGGCCACCATGGCGCCCATCCGCGCCGCAGCCAGCTGTAGCAGTGCGTATTCCAACCGGTTTTCGGACAACAGCGCCACCCGGTCGCCACGGGCCACCCCCCGCTGGTGCAGCCCGCCGGCGATGGCGTCCGCGCGCGCCATCATCGCGGCATAGGTCAAGCGCCGATCCCCGTCGACCAACGCCAGGTTCTCGGGTGCGTGACGAGCCCGGGCGGCGATCAGGCCGTAGACGGTAGCGCTGGCTGCTCGGGAATGGTCTGTGGTCATCGTACTGCCTGCCAGTGAAGGCGCGGTCTGGTCCCGCCGGGGATGCGCCGCGCGGAGTACAGGAAAAACACCCCGCCGTCAGAGGAACGAAGGCGGGGTACGCAGTCAGTGCCGCTGCTCACTCCATGGCATAGGTCGCCGGGTCGAGCCGTGAGAAGATTTCGCGCTGGTAGAGCGCTGCCAGCGCGTCGCGGTTGTCGCCAATACCGGCGGTCAGCCCCTTCCAGCGCTCGATCAGGTCGGCGGCCACCTCCACCCGCCCCGCCACGTCGGTCATTCCGTACATGGTGGTGAACTGGTCGATGATCACCTGCCGGTCCTTCTGGACGAACACATCGGTGGCCGCGCGGGTTGCCGCGTCGGCCTGGGTGAGCACGATCGAGCTACCCTTTACCGCTTCCATGACCGAGGCATGGCTTTCAAGCTGGGCGATGGTGATGTCGGCGATCAGCCCGGCCGACTGCCCCAGCAGAACCGCGCGCTGCTCGGTGGTCAGGCCCCGCCAGGTGTCAAGGTTCACCACGTTCGGCGAATAGCCAGAGAACACCCCGCCCGGAACACCGAACAGCACCGATTCCGCCACTTCCTCCATGCCGAAAGCAATCATGTTGGCAAAGCTCAGCATGTTGCAGTCCAGAACACCCTGCGACATGGCGGTGAAGACCTCGCTCGAGTCCATCGTGACGACCGTCGCGCCCATCGCCTCGGCCCAGCGGGTGAAGTTGCCCGCGCCCGAGCGGATGCGCAGGCCGGGCAGGTCCGCGACGCTGGTCACGACACCCCGGCACACGAGATCATACGAATTGGTCGAGCCCGAAGAAAGGAAGACCATGTTCTGGTCGGCGAATTGCTGCAGGCATTCCGGGCAGTTGAAGAGGACGTATTCCATCATCGCCCCAGCCGACGCGGCCGGCACGGCATCCGAGGGCGTCCCGGAAGTGACCAGCATCGACAACTCGGCCATAAGGTTGGAATACGACAGTTCCGCAGGAAGATAGGCCGAGATCACGAGGCCCATACCGATGACCCCGTCGCGCAGCCCCGAGGCGATTTCGGGTTGGGGCAACAACGCGGCCCCATACCGGCGCAGTGTCAGGTCGGAGTTGGCGTTCACCGCATCGATGTAGGACATGATCCCGACGCTGATGGGGTTCGCATCGGATTGCGGATTGCCGAAACGGATCTCGTCCGCGCTGCTGGAGGCCGCGCTGAAGATCGCAGTCGTCGCGAATGCCAGCGCAGCGGAGGCTTTGCTCAGGCGTGTCGTCATCGTCGTGGAATGCATCTTAGGTATCCCTCCCTTTGGTCATGTGTTCTTTTCATGCAGGCCCGCTGGCACGCGTCCGGGTGAAAGCCAGAAGGCCGGTCTCCGTCGTTTCGTCCTGGCAAACGACAACAGTCAACCAAGGGCGGGGCTCGCGCGTACCTTCGGGAACCTTCGGATTGTCGAAACCTTTGAACCTGATAGCCATCAGACGCCAGAAGGCCTGTCGGGGAACAATTGGCGCTCTGGCGCGGTAGGTTGTCAAACGCGGACTCCGCAAAGGTGGGTTGCAGGGATACGAACTGGCAGACTTGGACTTGTCCGATGCGCTGCATTGCCCGCCCAGACCAGACCGGCGCATGCTGGCGGGATGGGGCACTTTGTCCCGTCCCCTCCCCGTCTCGGCTTCAGCAACGGGTCAGGCTCCGCCGTCCTGGTAAATGTCCGCATATGCCTGACGCAATTCGTGCTTCTTGATCTTTCCGGTCGGGGTCGCCGGCATGAAGTCGACTATCTCGATGTGCTTGGGGACCTCGAACCGGGACAACTCCGTCCGGCAGGTTGCCATGATCTGTGCGGCGGTCAGGGTGGCGCCAGGACCGAGCCGCACGAAGGCTGTTACGGCCTCCTCCCACTTGGGGTGCGGCAGGCCGACAACCGCCGCCGCCACGACACCGGGGAGGCCCAGGATGACTTGTTCCACCCGCATCGACGAGACGTTCTCTCCGCCGGACTTCACCATGTCCTTCTTGCGGTCGACGAAACGAAGCTGGCCTTGGGAATCGATCATGCCCAGATCTCCGGAATGGTGCCAGCCAAACCGCCGCGCCTCGCGCAGCGCTTCGTCGTTGCGGAAATAGGTCAGCATGGTGCTGGGACTGCGCCAACAGATCTCGCCCACCTGTCCGGGCATCAGCTCGTTGCCATCGTCGTCCAGCACCGCCTGATCGGCGATCGGGGCAGGCACGCCCCAATAGTTCGCGCCCGGAAATTCAACCGCAGAGCCATCGTAGAACTTTGTCACAACGTTCGTCTCGGTCTGCCCGCTGGTCTGGTTGAACGCACAGCCGAATACCGCGTGCAGCCGGTCCATGACGGATGGCGCCATCGGCGCCATGGCATAGAGCGCGCGCTTCAGGGACGAAAAGTTGCGCGTCGCGATGTCTGGCAGTTCCAGCATCGCCTTCCACATCATCGGCAGCAGGAACACCCCATTGATGCGCTCGTCCTCCATGATGCGGGCGAACTTCTCGGCCTCGAAGCTGGAGACGACGAACATGCCGCCGACCTGATGCGTCATCAGCATGTGCCCTTGCGCCGTGATGTGGAACAGCGGCAGCGGGCTGGCATAGGAATCGCCGCGCGATAGGGTGAAAAGCAGCGCCATGTTCAGCGACGATATGAACACGTTCTGGTTGGTGTTGACGACGCCCTTGGGGCGCGATGTCGTGCCGCTGGTATAGAGGATTTGCACCGGATCGCGGTCCCCGAGGATAACGTCGAGGTGGTCAGCATCCGACACCGACGCCGCAAGTGTGCCGAGCGGGGTGAACCCCTCGACCGCCACGTCACCCATCACCACCACTTTGGGCTTGATCGCCAGCTGGCCTTCAATCTCTTTCCAGCGGCGCGCGAGACTGGGGTGAACGATCGCGGAGGCCGGTTCGCAGTGATCCACCACATAGACCAGATCATTGTCGCTCATCATGAAATTCAGCGGGACGTAGACCATGCCGGTCTTGAAGCAGGCGTACATAGTCGCCGCAATGTCGGTGCAGTTTGACGATAGCACAACAACCCGGTCGCCCTTGGTCGCGCCTTGGCCCTGCAGCACTCTGCCGAAGCGGTTTGCCTGGCAGTTCAGGTCGGAAAAAGTCAGCCGGACAGAGGGCTCGACGGAATAGTCCACCAGTGCGAGCGCGTCGCCACTGTCGCGCGCACGACGCCTCAACACATCCGCAATCGCTATGCGATCAACAAGGTTGTCCTCGAGCGCTGCAGTCATGGCAGAAACGCCCTTGTCAGGTTCGACTGTGCCGGATTGGGTCATTGTGGATCTCCTGTTTCGTGCTGGCGGACGCGGCGTACGGATATGAAAGTCTTGCCAACGGGCGGAGTGATCGCTTCGTCCGCCCTTTGCCTTGCGCGCGAAAGTAAGAAGGCCCGCGCGGTATCAAGCAAGCCGTAGCGACAGTCCGCCGACCCAACGCCCGGGTATCCAGCTGGCAGCATCACGGTGCACCGGCGGCTTGAAAGCGACCGGCTCCCGGATCGCGATCTTCGATCGAGTGAAGTTCGACGAAACGCGGTGAAACCCAGTGAGCGCACCCGGTCGCGTTCCCCGTACGGCAATGCCCGGTCAGGACATCGTTGGATCATGTCAGCGCTTGCGATCACTAACTTGATTCCCCCAAGCGTTCGCAGTGGCCGCGCTGGGGCCCCGGAGGGTGCGCGAAGGCTAGGCCAACTGCATGGCCAACGATCACGGTGCGAACTGAACATGGCACTCTGATCTTTCTCCTCCCCGAGGGTCGCGCCTGGAGGGATCATCGCCCCCAATCTGGGCAGCGAATGGGCGACCGCATCCTGCATCCCACGATAAGCAGAAAGCCCCCAACACCCGAGTCGGAATTCTGCAACGGAGCGTTGCTGCTCCGGGCCGGATCCAGGTAGTCAGGCGCGGGGGCTCATCGAGTTGGGCTGTGCAGCCCAGGTCTCTCGGGTCGGGTTCCCGCTTAGCGTGAAGGCATCGAAGAGCGGAAAAGGCAACTGCCATGACAATACCTCCGTCGAGACCTTCTTCGGGACGATCGAGGCCGAGCTGTCGTCTGCATTCAGCATTGGGAGGCAAAAGCCCGTTGGCCTTCGAACGCCAAGCGGCGGGCAGAACCAGCGATAGGCGATTTCGCAAAGGACGGGATCGAAGATCGATGTGCCCAAGGCAGTGGCCGCATCTGCCTGGTGCAGCGCACCGAGGGTCAGCACAGGCGCTCCGCTAACGGGAATTGAACGCAGGAGCTTTGCTTTGATGGCAGGGATTTCTTCCTGTGCAATGGCGATCCCGATCCGACGCTCGAGGGTGCCTAACCATAGGCATCGACCGAACGTCCAAGTGCACCGTTGCTCAACTCGTTGAAACAGCTGAGAGAAAGACTGCTCAGGAGTTCCTGCAGCACGTGCTCGAGGCCGTACCC
>JAUSPL010000397.1 GCA_030656535.1 Gemmobacter sp. | reverse complement strand
TGATCGTGCCATCCAGCGCATGAATAGGCGTGAAGTTGATCGACGAGATCGGATCGGCGGTCAGCCATGGCACGTTGCGGCGCACCACATCGGCCTCGAACCTGATTGGCAGGCCATAAGGCGTGGCATCCACCCCGTCCCCCAGACCCTGCGCCCAAGGCTGCACCTCGGTGATCAGCGGATCGGGGCCCGAGGCGCGTGCAGCGCCAGCCCCCGCCGCCAGACCAGCCCCGGCAAGCGCGGTGCTTCGCAAAAAGCCCCGGCGCGTCGGCCCGTTCTTGTCTTCGTCGGACATGTGATCGTTCGACATTGGCGAACTTTCCTTTTGTATCAGGCCCCGGTCACGACGACCGAGGTGTTGGGTTCCAGCGCAACGGTGCCGATCTTCTTGATATGCGATTCCAACACATCCCAGATCTGCGGCCCCTCGGTGGCTTCGTTGACCGAGGCCCAGCCCGCCACTGTGTAAGATTTCGCGGCATCAATCGTCTCGCCGGTGTCAACCAGCGTAAGGTTGCTGATCCGCTGGCCAATCGGCTTTGACACGTCGATATGATAGCCAAGCCCGCCAACCCGCACCATGTCCCCCCCTTGTTGGTAATAGGGGTCTGGGTTGAACAGGTTATCGGCGACGTCTTCCAGAATGGTATGGATCGTCTCGCCGGTCATTTCGGTGCGATAGCACTTGCCGTAGGTCATCGAGGTGACGTTGTGAATGTCCTCGCGGGTGATCGCATCGCCGGGCATCAGGCTGGTGCCCCAGCGTACCCCGGGGGACATCGCGATCTGTGAATCCCGTTCGCTGCGGATCGCGTTGCAGATCAGATCATCCCAGGTTCCGTTGAAGTTGCCGCGCCGGTACAGCAGGCTCTCGGTGGTGCCGATCTTCTCCTCCAGTTGCGCCTGGAACGGTGCGCGTTCTGCGTCGATCAGCGCGGCCATCTCGGCGTCCGGGGTAATGACATCGGCAAAGATCGGAATCAATTTGTGACGGAAGCCCATCATCCGGCCGTCGCGCACATCCAGATCAATGCGGGACACAAATTTCCCGTTCGAACCGCTTGCGATCATGATCGTCTCGCCAATCAAGATGGGTTCGGGCACCGCGTCATGGGTGTGGCCGGTCAAGATCACGTCGATGCCCTTGACCCGGCCCGCCATCTTGCGGTCCACGTCAAAACCGTTGTGCGACAGGCAAACGACCAGATCGACGCCCTCTGCGCGCACTTCGTCCACCATTGCCTGCATCCGCTCTTCACGGATACCAAAGCTATACTCTGGGAACATCCATCCGGGGTTGGCAATCGGCATGTAGGGGAAGGCCTGCCCGATCACCGCGATCCGAAGACCGCCCTTTTCAAAGATCTTGTAGGGCTCGAAAGCAGGCTCGTCCCATTCGGCGTCAAAGATGTTGGCGCCAAGGAAGGCAAAAGGCAAACCGTCGACGATTTCCTTGACCCGTTCGGTCCCGTAAGTCCATTCCCAGTGGCTGGTCATGGCCTCGACGCCCAGGGCGTTCATCACGTTGACCATGTCCTGACCTTTGGTCAGAAGCGACGTCATCGATCCGTGCCAAGTATCGCCACCGTCCAGCAGAATGCTGTCCGGACGGGCGGCGCGGATCGATTTGACCACGGTCGCGACCCGGTCCATTCCGCCCATCCGGCCATATGTCTTACCAAGCGCCGTGAAATCTTCGTGCGTCAAGGCATAGGCTTCGGGGCTTGCGGGCGTGAGGTTGAACATCTTGATAAAGTCAGCCCCCGTCACATGCGGTGGCTTGCCTGCCGCGTCGCCAACCCCAAGATTGATCTCGGGCTCGCGAAACCAGATCGGCTTCAGTTGGGCGTGAAGGTCGGTGATATGGATCAGCGTGACATTGCCAAAATCATCGAATTGCAACAGCTGGTCTTGGGTAAGCGCCTGCTGTGCGGCCAATTTGGACCAATTGCCGAACCCCGAGATACCCACAATGGCAGAGGCGGCTACACTGGCCTGCAAAAACTCGCGACGGCTGATCATCGCCTACTCCTTGATTTCGGCCGTACCTCGGACGCGATTGCAAATGCAATCTGCGGCGGCCCCAATTTTCATATCGTGTAAACGCGTCCCCACCAGGGGCGGGGACGCAAATGGTCAGTGCCGGACAGAAACGCCCTCGACCGACAGGCCATTGCCGCGCGAGGCGACATAAAGCTCCAGCGACTTGAACTCGTCCGAGTTCGGCTTGTAGGTTTCGGCGCGGGTATCGCGCACACAGCCGACAAAGCGCTGCTGCACCGACAGCAGGCCTGCATCCTTCAGACGATACACAGGAAAGCCGTTGGTCTGGCCTTGGCTCAGGTGGTCAGCACGGATGTAAAGACCCTGGTTGTCCTCGTGGCAGTTTGCGCAAGACATCTCCAACTGCCCTGTCCGGGTATAGTAGAGTGCTTTGCCTGCTTCCCAGAACGGCGCTGCGGCCCCGTCAATCGCCACGTTCATGACTTCGCCGCGCGACTGCATCGAGATGACAGACAACATATCCTTCATCTTGTCGCCGGTCATGCCCCAAGCTTCCAGGCCCATCCGGTCGGTCACACATTCGTTGACGTAGTTTTCCACGGTCATCAGCTTGCCGGTTTCTGCGTCAACACGTGGGGTAACTGCCCGCAGGCCCTTCATGCTTTCGGGCCCGTTGTGGCATCCGGCGCAGCTTTCGCCCTTGGCCCCCTGCGCCTTGTTCCAGCTGTCCAGACCGCGATCCACGAACACCATGCCCGGATTGTCGAAATCGTCGCGCTGCAGGTCGCGTGTTTCGGTCTCGCGATACAGCCAGCCGGAATAGATGGTGTCCATCGTATCCTTCAGGTGATCGGGGGCCGGGGTGCTGGTGATAAACGTGATTTCACCCGCAGGCGCTTCGACCACCAACGTGTCGTCCACCGGGTCGGCCAAGGCAGCACCCATCAGGGCAAGGCCAAAAGCTGCGGAACCGACCAGAGTCGAAAATGTACGGTGCATGATGTCTCCTCCCATAAACATCCGCTCCCTCAGGTGAGTTCGATGGTTTTCACGTCTTCGTATACGGAACCATCATCATCGTACCAAGTGAACTTGATTTCGCCCGAGTCTGCCATCTTGGCGTCGAATTCGAAGTAAGGGTTCGTAGAAACCGCAGGCTCGATCTTTATGTCGATCACATTCACGCCACCAAGGTCG
>JAUSPL010000394.1 GCA_030656535.1 Gemmobacter sp. | reverse complement strand
ATCAAGGTTGCCACCCATTTGGCAACCTTGAATCACTCGGCGGCAGATTTGGGACTCCTCAAACGTCAACAGGCCCTGGTCACTCTCCGACCGCCAGACAGCATGTCTTGTACCCCGACTTGGAAGCAGGTGCCTTCGTGGCCCAAGACATGCAGATCATTTGTCATATGTACGGCGGACGTATTTTAGGCAGTGCCCTGTGCGGCGACCTTGTCCTGAGTTTTCAGATCGAAATCGGACGCGTCATGGCGTTCGTGCAACTGGGTGTCCAGCGGCCCCCATGTGCGGTTTACCTTGCGGCCGCGCTGGACTGCTGGACGTGCCAGAATCTCTTTTGACCAGCGGAGGAGGTTCTTGTAGCTTTCGACCTGAAGAAACTCGCCTGCGCCGTAAGCTTCGCCCAGCACAAGATTGCCGTACCAAGGCCATGTCGCCATATCGGCGATCGAATATTCGTCACCGCCCAAAAAGCGGTGCACCGCCAACTCCCGGTCCAGGACATCCATCTGACGCTTGACCTCCATGGTAAAGCGGTTGATCGGATACTCGAACTTCTGGGGCGCATAGGCGTAGAAATGCCCAAAGCCGCCGCCAAGATATGGTGCCGAGCCTTGCAGCCAGAAAAGCCAGTTCAACGCCTCAGTTCGCGCCAAGGGGTCCTTTGGCAAGAACTGCCCGAACTTTTCCGCGAGATACAAAAGAATTGCGCCGGATTCGAACACCCGACTGCCCGTCTGGGTGTCCAGCAGCGCCGGGATCTTGGAATTCGGGTTGACCTCGACAAACCCGGACGAGAACTGTTCTCCGTCGCCAATTTTTATGAGGTGCGCATCATACTCTGCCCCGGTCAGACCAAGTGCCAGCAGCTCTTCCAGCAAGATCGTGACCTTTTGGCCATTCGGTGTTCCCAAGGAATAGAGTTGCAGCGGGTGCTCGCCCCGGGGCAGCGTGGCGTCATGTGTCGGCCCTGCAATGGGCCGGTTTATACTGGACCATTGCCCCCCGTTTTCGGCATCCCAGGTCCAGACTTTGGGCGGTTCATAAGTGGTTTCACCTGACATGATGTGTATCGCTTTCTGTGGTTTTCAAGGAAACTGAGCCAAGGATCTGTGCCGCGAAAAACGGACGCGGTGCATGTCGCCCAAGCGCTCAGGCAGGGTCATTCCTGCATCTGGGACAATTGATGCAAGATGCTGGTATAATTTTCAACGCCTTGCGCACCGGTCACCAGGTGGCGCTGATTAAAGACCACGGCGGGAACACCGCTGATCCCCTGGCTGACCCAGAAACGTTCCTCAGCGCGCACATCGGCAGCAAAGCGCTGGTCAGACAGCACGGCCAAAGCCTCGGCCCGATCAAGGCCGATCCCGGCCGCGACGTCTGCCAGGACTTCCGTGTCGGACAGGTTCTTTCCATGGGTAAAATGTGCCGCAAAAAGCGCGAGCTTCAAGTCCTGCTTGCGGTCCTGCAATCCGGCCCAATGCAACAACTGGTGCAAATTGAACGTATTGTGCATCCGCGTCGCATCCGAGAACTGAAAGTCGAACCCGATCTCGGATCCGATCTGCGCCAGTTGGGCACGACTTTTGTCCGACTGTTCCAACGTCGATCCATACTTTTGCATGATGTGTTCGCGCAGGTTCTGCCCTTCGGCTGGCATATCCGGGTTCAGTTCGAAGGGATGCCAATGAATTTCATGCGCGATTCCAGTCGCTTTCAACGCTGTGGCCAATTGCCGGTAGCCCACAATGCACCACGGGCAAACCACATCCGAGACGATGTCAATCCGAAGTGGTTGGGTTTCAGGGGTCACAGCGTGTCCTTTCGACTTGGGGCAGACCCTCCGGCAGCGCTGCGTGCGCCCGGCCAAGCCTGATCTGGGTGGTCAAAGCGGCCGTGACGGAAAGCACCCGCAGGACCTGACGCCCCAAAGATAAGCGTCCGACAAGACGGTTGGAAGGCCTATCCGCAAACCCGGCCTGCACATCTGGGTAACCACACGCGCACACAAGGCCCTGATCCGGTTGGCGGGTCAGACCTGATTTCAGGCCCGGACTGTGGGCCAGCGTTCAACCCGGGTCGCGACGCAGGGCTGCGGCGCGCGCGCGAAGGCGGGCCGCTCTTGCATCAAGGGCCGCAATTTCGGACGGCTGCACACGTTCCGCCGCTCCGGCCGCCAGCAGATCCTCTATCGGTGCAAGACTGGGATACCCCTGTTCTCTCGATGCCTGCGACTCGGTCGCCAGAACATCAGGAAAAGTCGCGCAACCTGCGGTCAGCGCAGCAAGAGCAAACATCACGGACAACAGGCGCATCGACGGGCTTTCTGGATATGTGCCATACCATATCGCTGCGGCAGGCAGCGGGGCAAGCGGGGATCGGCGGGGTTGAACTGAACGAACGTTCAGATAAACTGACAACATGGCACGCAAGACCGGATCGCATTCTGAAATCACAGGCCCCCGGGTTCGCGCAGCGGCATTGCAGCTGTTCGCGCGTCATGGGTATGCAGCGGTCTCGATGCGTCAGATTGCAGCAGAGGTTGGGGTACAGGCTGGGGCACTGTACCTTTACACACCAGACAAGCAATCGTTGCTGTTTGACCTGATGCGCGACCATCTGGACGAGCTGCTGGCAGCTCTGCAATCGGAATTGCTGCCCACCGAAGCCAACCCACGCGACAGACTGATCGGCTTTGCGCGCTTTCACATTCTGTTCCATCTGGCGCGGCCAGAGGCTGTGTTCATTGCCTATATGGAACTGCGAAACCTTGAGCCGAACAACTTCGCTGCCATCGAAACCATGCGCCGCGGCTATGAAGACGTGCTTGAACTCATCTTGCGTGATGGTGTCGCCGCCGGGGTCTTTGCCGTGCAGGACACCAAGATCGCGACGCTGGCCCTGATCGCGATGCTGACCGGCGTGAACACCTGGTTTCGTGAAGGGGGCCGGCTGGGACGCGCCGATGTTGCGGATGTCTACGCTGACATGGCCCTGCGCACCGTCGCCTGCAAGAACACAGCAGACTAACCCGCGGCCTCAGCCTTTACTGCTGTCCGCACCCTGCCAGCGCTGCAACGCATCTTCGTCGCTGCGCTTTGAGTCAACCCAAGTGGCCCCGACCGCCGTGATTTCCTTTTTCCAGAAGGGCGCGCGCGATTTCAGAAAATCCATCAGGAACTCGGCTGCGGCGAAAGCATCTGCGCGGTGGGGGGCGGCGGTGGCGACCATCATGATCTGCTCTCCTGGTGCCAATCGACCGTATCGGTGGATGATCAGCGCCCCGCCCAATGACCACCGCGTCACGGCCTCATCGCGGATCGCCGTCAGCGCGCGCTCGGTCATACCCGGGTAATGCTCGATCTCCATGGCGATCAGGCCGCCTGACACGTCCCGCACGATCCCGGTGAAGGTGACGATCGCCCCTGCCCCATCACACGCAGCCGCAAATGCGTTGGTCTCTGCCCCAATGTCGAATGGCTGGGTTTCAACCCGGACCGTCATCGTCATCCCCCGGTCATGGGGGGGAAAAACGCCACCTCGCGCACACCGGCAAGCGACGAATCAAACGACCCAAGTTCTTGATCCAGCGCAACCCGCAACGCGGACAGATCGGCAAACGCGGCCGCATAGCGGTCCTCGCGGGCCGTCAGTTCCTCGATCAGCCCTGCGACAGAGGTCGCGCTTGTTTCAACACGCTCTCTTGGAAGGCCGATCCGTTCTCGGACCCATGCAAAATAGACCACGTCGATCATTTTGGATCATCCGTCAAATAGGGGCGCGACTTGCGAAAGTAGTCCCAGCCGGTGATTGCCGTAAGCACCGCCGCAATCCAGATCAGGGCAAGACCTGCCCAAGTTGCCGCTGCGGACCATGAAAATGTCGGCGGCAGATCGCCTTCTCCCGCGCGCGGTGGGCTGCCGCGATCAAGGTAGTCCAACCCGGTCCCCAGAAACAAAACCGCGATCGCGACCATCTGGGCGGTGGTTTTCCATTTTGCCAGTTTGGTGACCTGCAAAAGCCCCGACTTGACCCCAAGAAATTCCCGAAGCCCAGACACAAACACTTCGCGAAACAAGATCACGGTCGCAGGCAGGATCAGCCATGGGTTCATGCCTGAATAGCCAGTGATAACCATGATCGCAATCACCACCATCGCCTTGTCGGCGATAGGATCCAGCATTGCGCCAAACCGGCTTTCCTGCTTCCACAACCGCGCCAGATAACCGTCAAAAAAGTCGGTAATGGCGGCGCCAACAAACAGCGTCAAGGCGAACCAGTCAGCCCAGGGCCGGTTGAAATACAAGAACATGACCGCAACACCAGGCGCGGCGAGCAGTCTAAGCACAGTCAACGTGTTGGGTATCGTCCAGCGCATTCGCTAGTCGTAGCCCGGAATGCGGGACGGGGGAAGAGGGGCTTGGATCCTTGATCCACGACGTGCCTCGACACACCGGGTCGAATGTGACCGCGAACTGGCGCCATTGGGGGTCATCTGTCCCTGTGTGGGTGGGCAGATCGCGCATCGACGGCGTGACCCAGACACACCTGGTCAACAAACTGGTCGTTGGCCGGTGGACCGATGGCTCCGAACTTCTACCACCAATGCGCCCCAACGACTCGAGATCACGATCGTATCGCGCCTGATCGCAGGCCTTCGGCGCCCTCCAGGGCCCAACTCAGATGATCCAACGGTGGCCGATCCGCATCGAGCACCCCAATGAGACAGGACAGACGCAACTGCATTCAAACAACACCGGGTTGGCCAACACTGCGGCGGCCAAGGCCAGAAAGAAGTACCCACGGTGATCCCAGACGACGGCAACGGCAGCCACACTGGCGGCCAGAAACACATCTCAAGGTTCTGATCATCGCGAAGCGGCGGGAACGCACTTCTGTGGAAAGAACATTGGCCCCCTCATCTGCGCGCCAAGTGAGCGACGAACTGAATGATAACGGCTTGACCGCCACTTTGGAAAAACCTAATAGAACCGAATATGGGGCGGGTTGGCGGAGAGGTTACGCAGCGGATTGCAAATCCGTGAAGACCGGTTCGATTCCGGTACCCGCCTCCAAATGTTTCAATTGCTTAGCGAAGGCAACCACCCTGAGGGTATCACCGGGGGTAT
>JAUSPL010000373.1 GCA_030656535.1 Gemmobacter sp. | reverse complement strand
GCGGCCTTTCGATCAGTCCGACGGTGCGGCTCAGATGGGCGCGCGTGCCCCTGTGGTGGACGTCCATCAGCCGCAAGATGCCGGGGCAGGGCGGCAAATACGACGCCTCGGTCACGGGGGCAGCCCGAGCAGTACCGCTCTCTACCTGCCAACCACCAGCCGTGCGACGCAGCGCAAGGTCGATTACGCCGACATGACTGCCCGCGCTGCCCGGCATGCAGGCGGGGATTCCGGCCAATTGACCCTTCACGCAATCGGCCAGTGGCTGGTCGGCAAAGTCGGGACCGGGAAAGACCTGATGCGTGTGGCCGGTGATCATGGCGTCGATCCCCGGCACCCGCGCCAATGCAAGTCCCGCATCTTCGCTGTCCGGGTCATCGGACCCGTCACCGATGCCTGAATGGCACAGAGCGATCACCACATCCGCGCCCGCCGCCCGCAGCACCGGCACCAACCCACGCGCGGCTTCCACGATGCCGGTCGCAGTGGCCTTGTCGGCCAGATGCAGGCGATCCCACGCCACGACCTGTGGCGGCAGGAAGCCGATAACGCCGATGCGAATGGGCCAGTCCCGCCCGTCCTGATCGCGCAAGACCCGGTCCAGCAGCGCCTCGCGGGCGAATAACGTGGCTTGGCCGTCCGCAGTCATCAGGTTGGCCGACACGACAGGAAACTGCGCGGCGGCCAAGGCTTGACGCAAGAACGGCAGTCCGTAATTGAGCTCGTGATTGCCCAGCGCGACCACATCATAATCAAGATAGTTCATTGCCGCGATGATCGGATGAGGATTGACACCTGCCTCGGCGGCATAGTCGCCCATCGCGCTGCCTTGCAGAAAGTCGCCGTTGTCCAACAAGATGCTGTTTGTCGCCGATCCGCGCAGGATCTCGATCAGGCGGGCGGTGTGCGCAAGGCCAACCCCTTCGGCACTGCGGTCGGTGTAATAGTCATGCGGCACCACATGGGCGTGCAGGTCCGATGTTGCCAGTATCCGCAAGTTGCAAACACAGGGCGGGACGGTCAACGGCACGGTAAATTCCATTCAGGGGGTCGGGGTTTTGAAGCCATGTCCATGTCAAGACTGGTAAAGCGGCACCCGGTTCTTGGCTATGACATAGCGTGAGTCGAAGGAAACATTTGCGCGTGATGATTGCATTGCCGCATCATTTTACAACACTTTTCAGAGACATTTGCCTATCACAACCGGGCATGGCATGACCCTTGTTGAAATGGCGGGGGACATGAGATGCGCGACAGCGAAACCGTAACGTTCGGTGGTGGCGGTTTGGACCGCATGGCCGCATGGCGTGGCGACGCAGCCAAGCAATCGGCGTTGCTGACGGGTGGACGCGCCCGGGTGTTGCCAATCTGGCGCGGCAAGCCCCTGGTGGCAGGGGACGGGCGCGATCATCTGGCGATGCTGCCGCAAGGACACCCGGTCTTGGACGACGTCTCGGATTTGATCTTTCTTGGGCTGGACGGCGACACGCCCCTGTTTGCCGCAGATGTTTCGGGATGGGAACCCATCGGCATCGACGCAGCCGCCTCGGTCGCGTTCTTTGATCCGACAGAACAGCACAATCCGGCCTTGCCCCCGGATCAGCGGTTTTCCGAGCTGCGCGGTGTGATGGCCCGGTTGTCCCCGTTGGAAGCCGAACTGGCCGCCACCGCGCGCGGGTTGATGCAGTGGCACGACACCCACAGGTTTTGTGCCCGTTGCGGGCATCCCAGCGACATGACCCAGGCGGGTTGGCAGCGTCAGTGCCCTGACTGCAAGGCGTCGCATTTTCCTCGAACCGATCCGGTGGTCATCATGCTGATCACCCACGGAAACCGGGTGCTGATGGGGCGGTCACCGGGCTGGCCCCAGGGGATGTATTCGCTGCTGGCGGGCTTTATTGAACCCGGTGAAACGATCGAGGCCGCAGTCCGGCGCGAGGTGGCCGAGGAAACCGGGGTGCGTGTCGGGGCTGTTCGATACCTGGCCAGCCAGCCGTGGCCATTTCCGGCATCGCTGATGATCGGGTGCGCAGGGGACGCTGTGTCGGATGAAATCGTCATAGATCCGATTGAGATCGAAGACGCCCTGTGGATCAACCGCGAGGATATGGTCGAGGTCATGGGTGGGCGTCATCCCCACCTGAAACCGGCCCGCAAAGGGGCGATTGCGCATTTCCTGATCTCCAAATGGCTTGCGGATCAGCTTGATTGACGCCAGTGTCGGGACGGATGCCCGAGGGGTAGCAACGCAAAGGGCTGACGCATGAAATTCACTGCCCGCGAGGACATTGAGGCCCCGATAGCCGAGGTGTTCGCCGCGCTTACAAACTATGACGGGTTTGAGCGCGCAGCCATGCGGCGCGGGGCCGAAGTGGTGCGTGAGACGCACAAAGACGCGCCGAGCTGGCAGGTCGCCTTTACCTATCGAGGCAAGCAGCGTCGGCTGTCCATACGCCAGGTCACGGCAGACCCGCCCGGCACATTGCGCTTTTCCGCGTCGGCGACCTCGGTTGAAGGCGAACTGGCCGTCGATATCGTCGAACTGGGTCGGCGCAGGACCCGCATGACAGTGGTCACCGAGGTAAAACCCCGAACGCTGGCCGCGCGCCTTTTTCTGCAATCGCTCAAGCTGGCCCGCGGCAAAGTCACGCGGCGCTATCAGACCCGGGTGGCGCAGCTTGCCAAGATGATCGAAGACAAGCTGCGTCCACCGAGTTCGCTCGTGTGACGCCGCTGCCTGATTGTCCGGACCGCCGACGTCAAAGTGTCACGCGCGAATGTGGGTATCTGCCGGATACACACCCAGAATATTGAGGTGAGTGGTGAAATATCCCAGCTCATCCAACGCCATTGCGACGTTCGTGTCCTCGGGGTGGCCCTCAATGTCCGCATAGAATTCGGTCGCAGTGAAGGACCCGCCGACCATATAGCTTTCCAGCTTGGTCATGTTGACCCCGTTGGTCGCGAATCCCCCCATGGCCTTGTAAAGCGCGGCGGGAATGTTGCGGACCCGGAACGTGAAGGTGGTAATCATCTTGCCGGGGCCGCGCCGGGTGTGATCTGCGGTGGGCGACATCACCAGAAAGCGGGTCGTGTTGTCCTTGTTGTCTTCGATATTGCGGGCAACCACGTCCAGCCCGTAGATCGCGGCGGCCAGTTCGCTGGCAAGCGCGCCGCGCGCAGGGTCGCCTGCCTCGGCCACTTCGCGGGCCGCGCGGGCATTGTCGCTGCTGACTTTGCCCCGGATGCCGTGCGATCTGAGAAAGCCCGCGCATTGCGGCAAGATCACCACATGGCCATGCGCCTCGCGGATCTGGTCCAGGCGTGCACCGGGAACGCCCAGCAGGTTGACATGAACCCGCACGAACGCTTCATCCACGATATGAAGCCCTGCATGCGGCAGCAGGCTGTGCACATCGGCCAC
>JAUSPL010000333.1 GCA_030656535.1 Gemmobacter sp. | reverse complement strand
TGATGATCTTGTCATAGCGCAGGTCATCGACGCGGAACTTCGACCCCATCTGAACGCCAAGCGCCTGACAAAGATCGTTGATTTCCTGATTGCCACCCATCTTGCTGGAGGCTGCACCAAGCACGTTCAGGATCTTGCCGCGCAGGGGCAACAGCGCCTGATTGGTGCGTTCGCGGGCCATCTTGGCCGACCCACCCGCGCTGTCGCCTTCGACGATGAACAACTCGGTACCCTCGCGGTTGGTGGCCGAACAATCCACCAGCTTGCCGGGTAGGCGCAGCTTTTTCGTAGCGGTCTTGCGGGCGGTTTCCTTTTCCATCCGGCGGCGCAGGCGTTCATCCGCGCGCAGGATCAGGAAATCGAGGATGGCCCCCGCGGCCTTGGTGTCGGCCGCCAGCCAGTTGTCGAAATGGTCACGCACGGCCCCCTCGACCAGACGCGCAGCCTCGGCAGAAGCCAGCCTGTCCTTGGTCTGCCCGACGAATTCCGGCTCTCGGATGAAACACGACACCAGCGCACAGCCCCCCGCCAGCAGGTCGTCGCGGGTAATCTGGTCGGCCTTGCGGTTCTTGACCAGATCGCCGTAGGCGCGGATACCCTTCAGGATGGCAGCCCAGAACCCGGCCTCATGCGTGCCACCTTCGGGCGTGGGAACCGTGTTGCAATAGGACTGAGTGAACCCGTCGCGCATCGGCGTCCAGTTGATCGCCCATTCGACCAGCCCCGGCACGCCGAATTTTTCCTGAAACCCGACCTTTCCGGCAAAGGGTTTTTCGGCATAGGTGCTGTCCTTGCCCAGCGTCTCGTTCAGATAGTCGGCAAGGCCGCCAGGAAAGTGAAAGCTTGCCTCCATAGGCGTGTCGCCGTCAGCAATGGCGGATTTCCAGCGGATTTCGACACCCGAAAACAGATACGCCTTGGAGCGGACCATTTTCAGCATCCGCGCCGGGCGGAAGCGCAGGGACCCGAAAATCTGTTCGTCGGCGTGAAAGGTCACGGATGTGCCACGGCGGTTCGGGGCCGGGCCGACCTTTTGCACCGGACCTTGCGGGATGCCGCGGGAAAACTCCTGAACATACAACTCTCGGTTGCGGGCAACCTCGACGCGCATGTGATCTGACAGCGCGTTGACGACCGAGGCGCCGACGCCGTGCAACCCGCCCGAGGTCTGATAGGCCTTGCCGCCGAACTTGCCGCCCGCGTGCAGGGTGCACAAGATCACTTCGAGTGCGGATTTACCGGGGAACTTCGGGTGCGGATCAACGGGGATGCCGCGACCGTTGTCGCGGATCGTGACGCTGTAGTCCGCGTGAAGTTCAACCTCGATCCGGGTCGCGTGACCGGCGACGGCCTCGTCCATCGAGTTGTCCAGAACCTCGGCGACAAGGTGGTGCAGGGCACGCTCATCCGTGCCACCGATGTACATGCCGGGGCGTTTGCGGACAGGCTCCAGCCCTTCCAGAACCTCGATCGAAGAGGCGTCATAGGTGTCCGGCTGGCCGGAGAGAAGATCGTTTGCCATGACTGCTGCCCGATTCTTTTTTGACTTGGTGGACCGGGATTAGATCATCCCCTGCCCCATGGACGCAAGATGTGGGGCCAGATGCGGCCCCTGCCCGGCGATGGGTCTGTGTTGCGTGAGGCCCCGCCTATACAGGGCGCGTGCAGGGATCGCACGTATCTTTGTGATGCATGCGATCCCGCTTCGTTGATCGGCGACCTTTGCGCAAGGCCCAAGCCGCCCTTGAACCTGCGGTTAGACTACATGGGTTCGGCGTTGCGGGTGTCCCACATCACTTGAAACGCGGGACGTGACTGGCAGCGCTCCAGCCAGGCAAACAGGTGCGGATAGGGTTCCAGTGCGCCGGGATGTCCCTGCGCATAACGCACGCATTCGGCCAGCATCACGTCCGCCACGGTGAACCGTTCCCCGACCAGCCAGTCGCGGCCCGTCAGATGCAGTTCGATCCGACGCAGCGGGCGCGCAAGCTTTTCCAGGTTGGCGGTGATGCTGGCGGCCCCGGCCGGGGTTTCCGCCTCTTTGCGCCCATGCACCATCTGGATCTCCAGGGCCGGGCCCTCGACCGCGGTGGCCCCCACCAGCGCCCACATCGTCATCTGGGCATCCTCGGCAACATCGCGGGGCCCAAGGCTGTCGCCGTATTTTTTCGCAATATAGAGACACATCGCCAGCGATTCCGTCAGGACCAGCCCGTCATCCTCCATGCAGGGAATAAGCCCCTGAGGATTGATCGCCAGAAATGCAGCGGACGCCGTGTTGAACGGCGCATCAGGCGCTGACGCATCGGGCAGTCGATAGGACTGGATCACGGGGACGTGCCGGAACGGCAACCCGATTTCAGCCAAAAGCCACAAGGGACGCGACGCGCGCGAACGGTAGGCACCATAAAGGGACAGCATAGACACCTCGGTTGGGCATAAGGGGTGAAGCAAAGAAGGCACAGACTTGTAGCGCAGCACCACAACGTGCCGCGCAATCATCCTGAACGCAACCTTACGCGGCAAAAAGGTGCGCAAAATGCCATGCAAAAGCCGGGAAGCGCGCCTATTGCCGAAAGTCGAAGGGATATCACGCAGGAAACAACGATGACATCGGATTTCACCAAGGGACAAAGCGCACACCTGGTCCAAGACGGACACCGGGCCGAAATTGTTGATTGGCTCTATGAGGTGGCGTTGAACCCGGTCCGGTTGGAAGATCTGCTGGATGTCTGGGAAGGGCACGTCAGCCCCTTGCGTGCCGGTACGGCAGACAAGGTCGTGACGCTGGACGATCCCGAAATCGCAACGCATCTTGGCCGCGCATCGGTGTTTCTGGACCGCTTTGAAGCCACCGATACCTCAAGTGACGGCCGGGCCGCGATGGCCGACATCCACCGCAGCGCCGCCTTTGTCAGTGACGGCGAAATGCATTTGACTGCCGCCAACAGGGCCGCGCAGATCGCGTTTGGGCTGAGCGACGGAATGGCACTGACCGCATTGCCATTTGATGAGCCCGACATCGCGACCCTGCGCGGCGTGATCCGAAAGGTGGTTTCGGGGCGCGATGCTCAGGTCGTCACGTTGCGCATCCGGCATTCGGTCAACGGGGGGCCGGTCATCTTGCGGATCTCGCCTGTCGGGGCCCCCGCCGACCGCGGCGTCCGCAAGCTTGCACTGGTGGTGTCAACGGAACTGGTCTGGCCCGAGGGCTTTGAAACCACGGTACAAGACGCTTTTGGCCTGACCATGGCCGAGGTCGAAATCGTGCGCGGCATCACGCTGGGACTGCCGATCAAGGACATTGCCGACGCCCGGGGGCGTTCGCCTGATACGGTCCGTACTCAGGTACGCTCGATCCTGTCAAAGACCGAAACCCATTCGCAATCGGAACTGGTCCGGATCGTGCTGGGGCTGATGGACCTGTCATTGATCCCATCCCTTGGTCAGCGTGCGACCGGGGCACGGGGTGGGCTGGTCGATCTTCCAGTCCACAGCCTGACCTGCGCGGATGGGCGGCGGCTGGACTGGCTTGAATTCGGGGCGCCGGGCGGCAAGCCGGTGCTTTACATGCATCTGGACTTCGGGCTGGTGCGTTGGCCCGCGGCGGCAGAGCAGGCGGCCGCAGCGCGCGGGATGCGGATCATCGTGCCCATGCGTGCTGGGTATGGCAAATCCAGCCCGCTGGCCGCCGAGGTCGATCACCTGGCCGGCGTGGCGCAAGACTATGCCGCGGTTCTGGATCATCTGGGGCTGTCAGGCACGACCGTGTTGGCGCTTGGGGCCGATCTGCGCTTTGCGATGCATCTGTCGATCATGCGGCCAGACCTGGTGAAGGCTATCCTTGGATGTGCAGCGCAGCTGCCGTTGCGATCGGCGGCACAGTACGAACGGATGGACAAATGGCAGCGCTTCATTCTGGCCAATGCCCGCTATGCGCCACGTGTCTTGCCATTTCTGGTCAAGGCCGGGTTTTCGTTGGCGCGCAAGCTGGGCAAAGAGCGGTTCTTTGAACAGGTCAATGGTGGGTCACCCGCAGACATGGCCGCATTTTCCCAGGCCGATATCCGTGAGGCGATCCTCTGCGGATCCGAGATCCTGATGTCGGACCGACATCTGGCGCACGAGGCCTTTGCGCAAGAATGTCTGGGGTCAGAGCGAGACTGGTCTGCGGTCGTGCGCGCGGTCAAGGTGCCCGTGCGCCTGTTGCAAGGCGACCAGGATCCGCAGACCCCCGCGCTGACCATCCGCGAGTTGATGGAGGATTTCCCGCATCTGGATGTGGAGTTTGTGCCGGGGTCCGGTCAGTTGTTGTTCTTTGCGCACTGGCAACTGGCACTGGCTGAACTGACCCGGCTGCAAAATCCCTGACCCTCTGACAGGATTTTTCGGGCCGTACTCCAAACAGGGTATGCGGATCGCCGCGCGAAAGGATAGGAATGTTTCATATTGTATCGGGTGATTTTATCCCCCACGGCCTTTGATCAAGATATTTCTCCCCGCAAGGGCGGCGATACCTCGTGTATGGCCGCCCTTGTCATTTCTGGCACCGCGATCTGCCTGTCCGCCCCTTGGGACCAACCCGTCGCAGACCGTCCCTGCAAAGCAATCCACCCTTGCAAAATTGCCACTTGGGCCGCACCAATTGCACTATATTGACACGGATCAAGGCTGAATTGCGCCGCCCCGCAGATCGTCCCTTGGTATCGACCCTCGAGCATGGAGCCACCCTATGAACGACACCGAAACGATTCCCCCGGCCTTTCCCGCTCATTCCGATGCTACCACGGCCCCCAGCGATGCCCCGATGTCGCAAACCGCACAGCCAAAGATGGCCAAAGCCCCCCGCGCCGGGGCCAAGACGGCCCCTTTGCCCAAGGCCGCCGAACCCGAAATGGACTCTGACTCGACAGAAACGCGGGCTCGCCCAAAGGCGTTTCCCGTGTTGCACCCGATGCCCACGGGCGAACGTATCCGCGAAGGATTCGAATCCGGTCGATATCCCTATCCGCGCCTGATGGGCCGAATTCCCTATGAGGCCGAAAAGGCCCGTTTGCAGGCTGAACTGTTGAAAGTGCAGATCTGGGCACAGGACACCGGGCAAAAGTTTGTCGTGTTGTTCGAGGGCCGCGACGCCGCTGGCAAAGGCGGTACCATCAAACGGTTCATGGAGCATCTGAATCCGCGCTATGCCCGCGTGGTGGCGCTGACCAAGCCATCCGAAAAAGAGGTCGGCGAATGGTTCTTCCAACGCTACCTCCAGCACCTGCCGACGGCCGGGGAAATGGTGTTCTATGACCGCAGCTGGTACAATCGCGCCGGGGTCGAACGGGTCATGGGCTTTTGCACCCCGGCTGAATATCTGGAGTTCATGCGACAGGCCCCCGAACTGGAACGGATGCTGGTACGGTCGGGTATACGGCTTTACAAATACTGGTTCTCGGTGACCCAGGAAGAACAGCACGCCCGGTTTGTCGCGCGG
>JAUSPL010000314.1 GCA_030656535.1 Gemmobacter sp. | reverse complement strand
CGACAGATCGACGCCATGCAGAATGTGATACTGTGCGATGTCGGTTTTTACCCCCGACAGGGTCAACAAATCAGACATCCGACAGTTCCTTGCCCAGATACGCCTCTTGCACCACGGCGCTTGCCATGACGGTCGCGGGATCGCCATCCGCGACCAATGCGCCGTTGTGCAAGACGATGATGCGATCGGCCAAAGACCGGATCACATCCATCTTGTGTTCCACCAGCAGCACGGTGGCCTTCGGGTCCGCCTTGATTTGCGCAATCAGGTCAAGGATCACCGGCGCCTCATCCACCGACATTCCGGCCGTCGGTTCGTCGAACATGTAGACCGCAGGCTGCAAGGCCAGCAGCAACGCGACCTCCAGCTTGCGTTGATCGCCATGCGGCAAAGCACTGACCGGCAACGCGGCCTGTGCGGTCAGCCGGACCCGTGCAAGGATCGCCTGGGCCGCGTCGGTCAGATCCGACAGCGACCCTGCGACCGACCAAAGGTTGAACCCCCGGCCCTGCCGCGACTGGATCACCAGTCGGACATTTTCCAAGACGGACAGGCTGGGAAACAGGTTGGTCAATTGAAACGCACGCCCCAGCCCCAGATGACTGCGCGCCGACACGGACGCGCGGGTGATGTCGCGCCCGCCCAGCAAGACCTGCCCGGCACTGACGCCGATCTGGCCAGAGATCAGGTTGAAGTACGTCGTCTTGCCAGCGCCGTTCGGCCCCACGATGGCGGTCAACTGTCCGGGATAAAACTTGCAAGATACCGTATCCACTGCGACGTGGCCGCCAAAGCGCACAGTCAGGTCGCGGGTTTCCAGCGAAGACATCATGTTTTGGGTCCGCGAATAGGGGCACAGGGTTGGGCCCGGATCAAATAATGCGTCGCCGCGCGTCGTCGCAGCGCCGCAACAGGCCGATCGTCCTGCGCCGGAATTGCTGCGCGGGAAGGTGAAACCGAACGACAGAGGTACAGGCCGGGATAGACGGGCGGACCGCACGCCCCTGCCCCATCGTCTTGTCAGGAACCCCTGACGACGGCGGCAGAAACCCACGGTCCGACCTGCTTGGTCAGCGCTTGTTGCGGATCGGGATGTTCATGTCCTCGATGCCGATTTCCCGAACCAGATCGGGGATCGCCCAGGCAACTGCGGGGTCAACACGGATCTTGAAGTGGTACATCGACTGCAGGGCCTGATGGTCTTCGGCGCGGAACATCATCTTGCCCTTCGGCGTTTCGAACTCCATGCCCTCCATCGCGGTGATCAGGGCCTCGGTGTCGGTGCTGCCAGCCTTTTTAAGCGCTTCGACCGCCGCGATCCCGGCTGACATGCCACCTGCGGTAAAGAAATCCGGCGGGGCACCGAACCGCGCCATGTGTTCCTTGACCAGCCAGTCGTTCACCGCGTTCTTCGGGCTTTCATAGTAGTAGTATGTCGCCCCTTCCATGCCCGGGAAATCCTTGTAGGCGGCCATTGCAGCAAGGATGTTGCCGCCGGTCGCCATCTCGATCCCGAACCGCGACGGATCCATCGCCTGGATCTTGCCAAGCGGGTTGCCCGCCCCGGCCCAGATGATGAACAGCTTTTTCTCGCCGTCGACATCCTTCATCGCGTTGAAGATACGTTCGGCATAGGCGGTAAAGTCGGTGGTATCGGTCGGCGCGTATTCCTCGTGGACCAACTGCGCCGGGGTGCCTGCCAGTGCCTCTTTGAACGCGGCGATGCCATCGCGGCCAAAGGCGTAATCTTGCGCCAGGGTCGCGATCTTGACCCCTTCGCGGCCCAGGGCGATGGCGTTGGAAATGGCGTCCTGCGACGAGTTGCGGCCGGTGCGGAAGATGTACCGGTTCCACGCCTCACCCGTCACCGAATCGGCCACGGCAGGTTCGACGATCAGGATCTTTTCGTATTCTTCGGCAACCGGCAGCATGGCAAGAGCGACACCAGACCCGATCGGACCGATGGCAAGATGCGCGTCATCATCGCCAAATGCCTCGGCCAGCAAGGCCTTGCCCATGTCGGGCTTCAACTGGCTGTCCTTTTCGATCACGACGATCTTTTCGCCGTTGATCTCCATCGTGCCGCCGGTGGCGTATTCCAGCCCCAGCATCAGACCATCATGCGACTGCTTGGCATAGGCCTCCAGCGCGCCGGTCTTGTCATAGACATGAGCTATGCGAATCTCGGCCCATGCGGGAAAAGCCGCAGCGGCAAGGGCCGTCAGAGCGACGGTGAGCTTGAATTTCATTTGATCCTCCCGATCCAACATGACGAATGATTCATGTTTCACTCATGCCTAGCCAGCGTCGCGATTCGAGTCAATCACCAGCGCGGTCTTGGGCGCGTGAAATGGCTCTTCTGATATCGTCTTTCCTGAAATTCGTTGACAAACGTCACGCGCCGCGCCGTGCTATTCTTGCAGGCCTCCGGCGATTGGCCTCACCACAGGAGTGTCGGATGAAGAAAGCCGCCCTAGCTGCCTTGCTGCTGTTGGCACCCGTGCCCGTGCAGGCCCAGGACCTGATCGGGGCTTACGTCGCCTATATCGGCCGGGACGACCTTTTTAGTTCCAAGGGAGTGCGGCTGACCGAACCGTGGCAAGTGTTGCGCCAGGACCGTGCGAATTTCCACCGCTTCGGGATCAGCCAGCCGGGCGACGAATGGGACCCGTTCTTTGGCGATGCCAACAACCGCGCCGCGATGGAGCGCATGATCCGCAACGGCGGGATCGAGCCTGCCGCCAGACGGCTTATCTTGAACGGTGGGGCCACTGTCTTCGTGCGCATTTTCGGCCGCCACGGCACGGGCGACAGGGTCAATGTGACCGTCACGCGCTAGCGTTCGGCGGCTATTTGTGGAACGCGCCGACGGCCTGGACCCAATGACACGCGCTGGCAGATGGCGCCACAGGGACGCGCCGCCCTAACGCCTGCGCCCCAGCATGAACGCAACTGTCGCCACCAGATCGCGCAGCCAGGACCGCAGATACCGCCAGCGCGTTGTGTTCCCGCGATCCGGGCAATCTGTCGTCGCGTGCAACCCCAGATGACGGGCAATCAGTCTTGCGCGACAGGCGTGATATCGGTCCGTGACGATCACAACCGGGCCCGCCGGATTGCGCAGCAACGGCAGCGCAAATCTGAGGTTCTCAAGCGTGGTGGTGGATGCAGTTTCCACGGCTATCGCGCTGTCCGGGACCCCCGCAGCCCGCCACAGATCCCGCATCACCAGCGCCTCGGCAGGCGGATGCCGGCCGGCACCCCCACAACCGATCAACCGCGACACCCGGCCTTCCGACCACAGGCGCGCCGCGTGATCGGCCCGCCGTCGCAAGGTGGGCGACGGCACGCCACCGGGCCAGACCGCCGCGCCAAGGACCAGCGCAGGCGGGGCCTCAGCAGAAACCGGACGCAAGGCGGATGTCGCCGGTCACAAACCCGCGCCAGTTCTTTTGCACCGGGTTCAACCGCTTGCGCGCCGCCGGATGGTCGGGGTCCAGCACACCAAGCCGCACCAACAACGCACAGATCGCAGCCTCGGCCCCGCGTGTCCCGCCGTCGACGATCTTCAACGCGATGCCCATCCGCCGCTCGGGGATGATCGCCACAAACACCGCCTCGGCGCCGGTCTTGATCGACACCCGCCCGCCCATCGCGCGCATCAGGTCCGTGCAGGCCCGACCCTCGCCCGCAACCAGTTCGGGATATGTAGACATAGCCCGCGTCAGCCGATGCGCCGCGCGGTTGCGCGCGTCGCCGCCCGCGTCTGCGCCCGCAAAGAACGCCATCGCCCGCGCCAGACCATGCACCGACGTCGCAAAGTTTGGCGCAGAGCAGCCGTCGATGCCATGAAAGGGTGACACCTCGCCGGTAACCTCTTCAAACGCCGCCTTGACCGCGACCTGCACCGGGTGGGCAAGTTCGACGTAATCGGGCCCGGCCTTCAGGTGCTTGGTCAGCGTCAGGAACCCCGCGTGTTTGCCCGAACAGTTGTTGTGGATCTGACAGGGTGGCTCATAGGCCCGGATCAGCCGGTCGCGTTCCGCCCGGTCGGCCGGCTCGTGTGAGCCGCAACGCAGATCGGCCTCGGACATCCCCAGATCAGCCAGCCAGCGCCCGACATGACGGGTGTGCAGCGCAGCCCCCTGGTGGCTGGCGCAACTCAGCGCAAGCTGCGACTCGGACAACCCATCCCCTGCGCCGCTTTCCAGCAACGGCAGAGCCTGCAACATCTTGCAAGACGACCGCGGAAAGATCACCGCAGCCGGGTCGCCCCAAGACTCGACGATGTCGCCCCCTGCATCACAGATCACCGCGTGGCCGGCATGACTGCTTTCCAGCATCCCGCCGCGCCACAATTCCACCATCGGTATCGCCGCCATCGCACCCTCCTCGGCCATTCGCCGCCCCACACTGCGTCACAGATGCGCGATTTTATGCCCAAAGGGGTTTTATCAGCGGGCGGTTTCGCGCTAAACACGAGATATCGAGTTGAAAAGATCCGCGCCACAGGAAAAGGTCATGCAGAACGCGGCAGTGGCGCCGGGCAGAGGCAAATACGGCTGGAGGCTGGGCAAATGACTTCACGGATGACGAGCGCATTACTGGGCGTTGCAATGGCGTTGACGGGCGCAATGGCGTTTGCTCAGGAATCGACAAACCGGGTGGCAACGAAAACGGACTGGAGCGTGTTTACAGAAGGCACCCCTATGGAGTGCTGGGGCGTGTCAGCCCCTAAGGTAACGGTTAACTCTCGTGACGGTAAACCTGTGTCGGTGCGCCGGGGTGACATTTTGCTGTTTGTGACGTTCCGCCCAGGCGCGGGCGCCAAGGGCGAGGTTTCGTTCTCGGGCGGCTATCCTTTCGCCAAAGGATCAAACGTCGAGGTTGCGATCGGGTCAGACAAGTTCCAACTGTTTTCGGACGGGGAATGGGCTTGGCCCGCAAATGCCCAGGATGATGCGGCCTTGCTTGGGGCCATGAAGCGCGGATCCGAGGCGGTCGTTTCGGCCAAGTCCGGTCGCGGGACCGAGACAAAAGACACCTTTTCGCTGCTGGGCTTCACCGCAGCGATGGAAGAGGCTGAAAAGCGCTGCAAGTGACGCTCAGGCAGATCTGATCCTTGCACCAAACACCAAGCCCCGCCGATGCGGGGCTTTTTGCTTTGACATGTTTCGTTTTCGCTTTGGATCGCCTATATGTCCAGATTGCCCGGCCAGCCCCTGCCGGACCGCCACAGGATAAAGACCATGACCGCGCCCACCGCTCCGATTACCCAAGACGTGCTGACCCTTCCCCGCAAGCTGCCCGAAGGCGGCAAGATCAACATCGTGGGTCTGACCCGCGACCAGTTGCGCGATGCGCTGATCGCTGCGGGAACACCAGAGCGTCAGGCAAAAATGCGGGTCGGGCAAGTCTGGCAATGG
>JAUSPL010000312.1 GCA_030656535.1 Gemmobacter sp. | reverse complement strand
GTCACCGGGTGTTCGACCTGAAGCCGCGTGTTCATTTCCATGAACCAGAAGCGGTCCGGGCGCAGGCCGTCACTGGCATCCACGATGAACTCGATGGTGCCGGCCCCGGAATACCCGATCGCCTCGGCCGCCCGCACCGCTGCGGCCCCCATCGCGGCCCGCATTTCCAGCGGCATTCCGGGGGCGGGGGCTTCCTCGATCACCTTTTGATGGCGACGCTGCAAGGAACAATCGCGCTCGAACAGGTGAACCGCATGGGTGCCGTCGCCAAAGACCTGAACCTCGATATGGCGGGGTTTTTCGACGTATTTCTCGATCAGGACGGCATCATTGCCAAAGGCGGTGCGCGCCTCGCCCTTGGCGCTGGCCAGCGCATCGCCGAAGTCCTGCGGGCGGGTCACCTTGCGCATGCCCTTGCCGCCACCGCCCGCAACGGCCTTGATCAGGACCGGATAGCCGATGGTGTCGGCTGCCCCTGCAAGGTGCTCGGGGTCCTGGTTCTCGCCCAGATAGCCGGGAACGACAGGTACGCCCGCCTCTTGCATCAGGCGTTTTGCCGCGTCCTTCAGCCCCATGGCCCGGATGGCCGACGCCGACGGGCCGATGAACACCAACCCCGCCGCCGTCACCTGATCCACAAATCCGGGGTTTTCCGACAGGAACCCGTAGCCGGGGTGAATGGCCTGCGCGCCGGTATCAAGCGCCGCCTGAATGATCCGGTCGCCGCGCAGATAGCTGTCGGCGGGCGCGGGGGCCCCGATGCACACCGCCTGATCCGCCATGGCCACATGTTTCGCGCCGCGGTCGGCGTCGGAATAGACCGCAACGGTTGCGACGCCCAGCTTGCGGGCGGTCTCGATGATCCGGCAGGCGATTTCGCCCCGGTTGGCGATCAGGATTTTCTGGAACATGTCAGGCCTTTCGCGGCGGGTCTTTGGGCAACGGCGGGGTCTGGCCGCCGCATCCAAAGGATGTGTGCGGACAGAAAAGGAAGGCAGGGGCGCACCATCAAGGCGCGCGTGCACAGGGATGAGACGTTCATGGTGTTGCTCCGACATCTTGACCGGCATTCTGACCGTCATGGGTCACACCGGCTGCACAGGCATACGCACCAAGACGGGCCAGGGCTTCGGCAGTCATTTTGCCAAGGATGGCAGCTGCGGGCCTGATGTCGTGGATGAGGGCGACCGATTCCCCCGCGACGGGACTGCCATTGACGGGGTCGCCTGCGGTTTGGGCCACTTGCCACTGTGCGCGGGCTGCGGGGTCGGTGCGTAACGTGGCCGGATCGTCATGCCAGCGGTCGGTAAAGCCGGACCGCATCACCCGGATGGTGAAGGGATCGGGCCAGGCCAGAAGGCGCGCGGCGTCCGGGGCCTTGGTTCGCAGCGTCGCATCCCCTGTGGCGGCGACGGCCGCGTCCTGAAATCCATGAGGCACCAGCGCCTCGGAGGCCGCCCAAAGGCGGGTTCCGACCAACGCGCCGTCAGCGCCCAGCATCAAGACAGCAGCCAGCCCGCGCCCATCAGCAATGCCGCCCGCCGCAAGCAACAGCGTCTGTGGCGCGCGGTCAGCAATCAGATCGGCCAATTCGGGGACCAGCGTCAAAGTGCCCCTTGTCGCGCCGTGGCCGCCTGCCTCGGACCCCTGGGCCACAAGGGTTTGCGCGCCCGCATTCAGTGCAGCGCGGGCGTGGTCCAGCGTCTGGCATTGGCAGATCATGGGAATATTCTGGGCGTGTATCGCGCCCGCAAAGGGTGCCGGGTCGCCAAAGGACAACATGACCGCGCGGGGGCTGCGCGCAAGGGCGGCATCCAGCACATCCCGGGTCAGGGCCCAGGTGATGAAGCCGATGCCGATTGGGGCCCCGTTCGCACGCGCCCATTCTGCGTCGATCCAGTCCGCATCGCCGTAGCCTCCGCCCAGCAGACCCAATCCCCCTGCCCGCGCCACCGCCGCAGCCAGCGCCCCGCCTGCCGCATGCGCCATGGGTGCAAGCGCGATGGCATGAGACAAGCCGAAGGCGCTGGTGAAGCGGGTCGTCAGCACGGTCCACCCCACAGGGTCAGCCGCACCAACCCGCCCGTTTGCTGCCGTCGCAAGGCCGGGCATGGCTGCCGGAAATCATCAGGCGTGACAGCGGGGTGCCGTCGATCCAGACCCCGACCAGTGCCCTGCCATACCGATAGCGGCCCTGCTCCATGATACGAATGCGGCTGGACCCATAAAGGACCCTGCGCAAGGCCCATGTCGCCTGCAAGTCGCGCCGCCCTTCCGTGACATAGCCCGGGCTGACTATCTCTGGCATGTCGAAGCCCAGCAAGCGCGCGCGCTGCAACCCCAAAACCGGGCAATGGATCGTCACCGAGTCGCCGACGATCACCGACATAAGCCGGCAATTGCCGGGTGCCGCGCGCAAGGCCCCGTCGATGGCATCGCTTGCCGGCAGCGCAAGCATCACCGCCAAGACCCCCAGGATTGCGGGCAATCGGCGGCGGCCTGGTGTCGCCCGAGACCGCCATTGCCGCCAAACCTACCCCAACCTGGACCCGCCCCATCCCGGCAGCCGGGTATAGGCGCGGCGACAAGGACGGCGCGGGGGCATCATGGGGTTCGGTTTTCTGATCATGCCCGCACGCATGGGCTGCAAATCCGACAAGGTTGGGGATGCAAGATGACATCTCGCTCACATCCTGAACACGCCAAAGCGCGTCGGCTGAATGGGGGCGTTCAGCGCGGCCGACAACGACAGCGCAAGCACCTGTCTCGTTTTCCGGGGGTCGATGATGCCGTCATCCCACAGCCGCGCCGAGGCGTACAGCGGATGGGACTGACGCTCGAACATCTCGATCGTGGGGCGCTTGAATTCGGCCTCGTCATCCGCGCTCCATGATCCGCCCGTGCGCTCGATGCCGTCACGCTTGACGGTTGCCAACACGCCCGCAGCCTGTTCGCCGCCCATCACGCTGATGCGCGAATTGGGCCAGGACCACAAGAAGCGCGGCGAATAGGCCCGGCCCGCCATGCCATAGTTTCCGGCCCCGAATGACCCGCCAACCAGCATGGTGATCTTGGGCACGTTGGTGGTGGCAACAGCGGTGACCATTTTCGCGCCGTGGCGGGCGATGCCTTCGTTCTCATACTTGCGGCCCACCATGAAGCCGGTGATGTTTTGCAAGAAGACCAACGGGATGTTGCGCTGGCTGCACAGCTCGATGAAATGGGCGCCCTTGACCGCAGCCTCGGAAAACAACACGCCATTGTTAGCGATGATGCCGACAGGACAGCCCATCACATGGGCAAACCCGGTCACCAGCGTTTCGCCAAAGCGCGGCTTGAATTCATCAAAACGCGATCCATCGACGGTGCGTGCGATCACTTCGCGGATGTCATAGGGCGTGCGCAGATCGGCGGGCACGACGCCCAGAATGTCGTCGGGGTCATAGGCGGGTTCTTCCGTGGACTGCCAGACGACGCTTTCGGGTTTGCGGCGGTTCAGATGGCTGACCGCACGGCGCGCCAGCGCAAGGGCGTGGGTGTCATCCTCGGCCAGATAGTCCGCAACCCCCGACAGGCGCGTGTGCACATCACCACCGCCCAGATCCTCGGCGGTCACGATTTCCCCGGTGGCGGCTTTGACAAGCGGTGGTCCTGCCAGAAAGATGGTCCCCTGATCGCGCACGATGATGGTGACATCCGACATGGCCGGGACATAGGCGCCCCCCGCCGTGCACGACCCCATCACAACGGCAATCTGCGGGATGCCCTTGGCGGACATCTGTGCCTGATTGTAAAAGATGCGGCCAAAATGGTCGCGGTCGGGGAACACCTCGTCTTGTTGCGGCAGGTTGGCACCGCCGGAATCGACCAGATAGACGCAGGGCAAGTGGTTCTGCTCGGCAATTTCCTGCGCGCGCAGGTGTTTCTTGACCGTCATCGGGTAATAGCTGCCCCCTTTGACCGTCGCGTCGTTGGCCAGAACCATCACCTCGTGGCCATGCACCCGCCCGATTCCCGCGATCACGCCCGCGCCGGGGGCGTCACCGCCGTACATGTCATGCGCCGCGATGGCCCCGATTTCCAGAAACGGTGATCCGACATCCAGCAACCCGGCAACGCGGTCGCGGGGCGCCATCTTGCCGCGTGCCGTATGCCGCGCGCGGGCCTTTTCCCCGCCCCCGGCTGCGGCCATCGCCGCAGCCTGCGCGACCGTGTCCAGCAACGCCAGATGGGCCGTACGGTTGGCGCGAAAGGTTTCTGACGTGGGCAGGGCAGACGAGATCAGTTTCACTTTGACACTCCCAAATCTTCAGTCCCGGCGTCCAGAAATTTGCGAAACCGAGAGAAATCATGGCTCCCATTGCTGCTGCTGCACCAAGGGAAATTTTTCGTGTGGCGGTAATCGGTTGCGGATGTCCCAGATCGTGCGGTGCCGCAAATCGAGCGCTGTCTGTCGGTAGGGATTGTCTTGCTGATACTGCCAAAAGTCCCGAAAACAGACAACGACATAACTGGGGGCATCACTGGGCCAAACCCCCGCAGGCGCGCCTGAACCCCAAAGCAACAGTTTGGGCTTTCGCCCCGATGCCCAGGCCGCACAGGCATTTTCCGACCTGCACCGAGGCTTTGAATGGGCGCGCCCCCCGCACAGCGATCATTGCGCGGCCATCAGTTCTCGCCCGATCAGCATACGGCGGATCTCGCTGGTGCCCGCGCCGATTTCCATCAACTTGGCATCGCGGAACAGGCGGCTTACCGCACTGTCGTTCAGGAACCCTGCCCCGCCAAGCGCCTGCACCGCCTGATGCGCCTGCACCATCGCCTGTTCAGACGCATAAAGCACCGCCCCCGCAGCATCGGCCCTGGTCACGGTGCCACGGTCGCAGGCGCGCGCCACCTCGTACACATAAGCCCGCGCGGTGTTCAGCGCGACATACATGTCGGCGATCTTGCCCTGCATCAGTTGGAAATTGCCGATCGGCTGACCGAACTGCTGCCGGTCCCGCAGATAGGGCATGACCTCATCCAGACAGGCGGCCATGATGCCGGTGCCGATGCCCGACAGCACCACACGTTCATAGTCCAGCCCGGACATCAGGACCCGCACACCGCGGCCTTCGGTTCCCAGCACGTTTTCGAACGGAACTTCACAATTGTCGAAGATCAGTTCCCCGGTGTTGGACCCGCGCATGCCAAGCTTGTCGAAATGCGGGCTGGTCGAAAACCCCTTGAAGGACTTTTCGATCAAGAAGGCGGTGATGCCCTTGCTGCCCGCTTCGGGATCGGTCTTGGCATAGACCACAAGCGTGTCGGCGTCCGGGCCATTGGTTATCCAGTATTTCGACCCGTTCAGAACATAGTATCCATTGCGTTTTTCCGCCCGAAGCTTCATCGCGACGACGTCCGACCCGGCCCCGGTTTCAGACATGGCAAGCGCGCCGACATGTTCACCCGACACAAGTTTCGGCAGGTACTTTGCCTGCTGCTCGGGCGTGCCATTCAATTTGATCTGGTTCACGCACAGGTTCGAGTGGGCCCCGTATGACAGCGACACCGAGGCCGACGCCCGCGCGATTTCCTCGGTTGCGATCACATGGGCAAGATAGCCCATGCCTGCCCCGCCAAAATCCTCGGATACGGTGACGCCCAAAAGGCCCAGATCACCCATCTCGCGCCACAGCGCGGGCGGAAAGGTATTGGCCTTGTCGATGGCCGCAGCCATCGGCTTCACGCGCTCTTGTGCCCAAGTGTGGACCATCTCGCGCAGGGCGTTGACATCCTCGCCCAGATCAAAGGTCATGGATGCTGTGAACATGCTGCGGCTCCCCCCGGACATTATTGAACATGTGTTCAATTCATAGCGGAGGGTGGGCGATTCCGTCAAGTCCCTTGCAGGGATCCCCGTGCCGGCCCGTCTGGGTGTGAAAACAGCCGAGGTGGCTGGGGCTTGCATGCGGGTGCATTCCTTGCTTGGGTCTGGCCGGGGCGCGTGCATGCGTCTTTGTGACAAGACGATACCGCAAGGGCGCGGCGCGCGCCGGGAGACAGGCCGATGATTGCTGACCCACCGATGTTTCTGAGAGGCCTGTTTGACCGCGCCGTGGCGGCCGCGGACCCCATGCACTTCATCGCGGCGCATCTGCCTGCGCGCCCTGATGGCCGCGTCGTGGTGATCGGTGCGGGCAAAGCCAGCGCCCGGATGGCCGAGGCGGTCGAGGCCGCATGGGGCCCCTGTGAAGGGTTGGTCATCACGCGCTATGGCTATGGGCGGCCCTGCAGGGGGATCGAAATTGTCGAGGCCGCGCACCCTGTGCCGGATGCCGCCGGGGCGGATGCGACGGCGCGCATGCTGGCGTTGCTTGAAGGTCTGGGCGCAGGGGATTTCGTGCTGGCGCTGATTTCGGGCGGGGCCTCTGCCCTGTTGGTGGCGCCGGTAGACGGGGTTTCGCTGGACGACAAACGTGC
>JAUSPL010000311.1 GCA_030656535.1 Gemmobacter sp. | reverse complement strand
TCAGGATGGCGCGGTCGGCCTCTGACATTGCGGTATAGGCGGCCTCGCTCATCACCCAGCCAGTGAACAGGTTGAAATGGCCGGTCAGGGTGATTTCCTTGGCGACCTCGAACCAACCTGAGGCGCGCAGGCCGGTCAGCGGGCTTTCGGCTGCGGTGACGACACCTTGCGACAGCGCCGAATAGGCCTCGGCGGCCTGCACGGTGGTGGCGATGACACCCAGGGGCTCAAAGGTCTTCAACCAGGTTTCCACCGGCGGTACGCGCATGCGCACGCCCTTCAGCGTGTCGGGCGTCGGATAGGCGGCTGTGCCGATCATGTGGCGCGGCCCGTCGAACCAGTTCAGCGCCACAACGCGCAGCCCTGCAGTTTCGGCAAGTCGGTCATAAAAGCCCATCATCAGCGGGGAATAGGCCAGTCGCTCGCCTTCGTCATTGTTGGCCACGACGAACGGCCCTTCGACGATCGACAGTTCAGGTACGCCGAAGGTCGACAGGAACGACGCCGACGTAAAGGTCATCACCGGCAGGCCCTGGCTGGCCTGTTCGATGGAATCGGTCGTGCTGCCCAGTTGGGCTGACGGAAAACCCTCGAATGCGACCCGCCCCTCGGTGCGCGCGGTCACACGTTCGGCGGTGGCAAGCGCGGCCTTCCACGATTCTGAGGTGGGTGCGTTTACGGTGGCCATCTTGATGGTGATATCTTGGGCCTGCGCCGCGCTGGTGAACAAGGTGGCGGTGACAGTGGCAATGGCGGTTCGCATCAGGCTGCGGGACGAAGAAGTCGGCATGTCTACCTCACTGTTGTCAGTCGATCATTTGGGTTCGCTGCTCGTTCGACCTGAGCATATGTGAGAACGTTCGCTCTAACATGGTATCTCTGTCAACTGTGATTTTTTGACATGAGCCCCAAAGTTCGGCCCATCCCAGGTCAATGCGCTGCGAAGCTGGGAACATCAGCGGAGCCGTGGTTGACAAGCTCAAACCAATAATGCGAACGTTCTCATAGTGTCTTAACGAAGGCTTCACCATGTCGAGCGTCATCCGGATTCTCTCCTTTGGCGACAATGTCGTCGATTGCTACCGCGACCAGCAAATGATGTTTCCCGGCGGCAACTGCGTCAACCACGCGGTCTTTGCCCGCAGGGCCGGTGCTGAAACTGCCTATGCCGGCGCGGTCTGCGACGATGCGGCGGGGCGGTTGATTCGTCAGGCCTTGGTCGACGAAGGGGTCGATGTGGCATCTTTGCGCACCGCGTCGGGCCAAACCGCATATTGCGTCATTGCCACGCTGAACGGCGAGCGTCAGTTTGTCGGTGCGAATCTGGGCCCGTCGATCATCGCACCATCGGCTGCGGATCTGGCGCGGCTATCGGCTTTCGACGCCGTGCATACGGGGCGATCCAGCCACGTTGATGCCTGGCTGGCACGCTTTGGCGCGGTGACGCGCGTGTCCTACGACATGGCAACCGTTCGCGACCCGGCGCGCATCGCGCAAGTGGCGCCGCATTGCTTTTTGCTGGCGTTTTCGGGGGGCGACCTGTCGGGTGCCGCCACATTGGCGCTGGCCCAGGAAGCCCGCCACCGAGGAGCCGTGTGGAGTCTGGTGACAAGGGGCGCCGAGGGGGCCTTGATGATCGGGCCGAACGGTGTGTGGGAGTGTGCATCCCGCCGGGTCTCGGCGGTCGATACGCTGGGTGCCGGGGACACCCATATCGCCCATGTGCTGGTGGGCCTGCTGCGCGGGACCGCGCCGGACCGGATATTGTCGGATGCGGCCCAAGCGGCAGCCGATACCTGCCTGATGCACGGCGCCTTCGGGTATGGGGCACCGATGGCGGTCGATTTGACGGATATGATGACGCTGGATGAGATCTACCAGACCACCCGGCCGGCGCCCGAAGCCTTTTGATTATTGCCGTATGATCGGATCTTTCAGGCGTTCCCGCGCCCCGTAGAAAGCGGGGCAGGGCCTGCACGGTCAAAGTGCCGGTGGTCTTTGGCGTCGGACGGTGGCCGTTCTAGGTGGGTGCCCCTGTCCAGCGCCACGATCCCCGGAATGCTGTCGGACGCGCCCTGTGAAGCAGCATACCGGAAATGCATCACGCCCGGCTTCATCACGCCCAGCTTACTGGCAAGGGCGCTCACCTCCGCCCGTGTGCTCAAGTCATCTTGGGCCGGACCTGCTATGGTCGAGGTGTTCGGCGGCGAAGACGTATCCGACATGTGCGACAGCCTGACGGCGGTCATGGATCTTCTGTCCGAAGTTCTGGCCCCAGATATGGACGGGCCATTCTTGATGTTGCATTCGGTGGGCGTCTGATAAGCTTTGCCGAAATCGCCGCACTCGCCAGGGACATCAGGATCTTTCACGTCGCCATGGGAACCAATGAACCGGGGGCGCTGCGCCGTGTCGGAGCCAGCCGGGTGCCGAAGGCCTTTGCCTTGGCCGAAACCGCCTATGCCTATGTCGAGGTGCAGGCCTGTGACATCGAGCGCGCGCCGGGCGACATCCACTATACCGCGCGGGGCTATGAGGCGATCGGGCGCAGGCTGGCGCGGCCATCGTGGCGGTCGGTGCCGGGGACATGGCGAAATCCATCTGTGACACTGACAACAACGGGATCGTGGACGCAGCAGAAAGCGTGCCGTGGGGCGGGGTGTCCAGCAAACGGACCACTCCGTCGGCTGGGTATGGGATTGCCGACGCCGTACCCTCTGCACGGTCCGCAGTCACGGCAACCGGGCTGTCCGGGGGGGACGCACGCTGGCGCAGCAAACACCGCGATCACTGCCGATTCCTAAGGGCTCTGGCACGCTGGTCGGGACGTCTACCGTTGATGCTCAGGGGCACCTGACCGCAGCAGGCGACGCCACAATCAGCATCCCGGCATGGGCGGCCAGTGATGCCTCGCACTGGGTCTGGCAATTCTGCAAGCGGCCAAGGGCACCGTGCTCAGCACCGCCGTCCCT
>JAUSPL010000307.1 GCA_030656535.1 Gemmobacter sp. | reverse complement strand
GCGGCGGACACGCTTATCATGCCACCATGCCGACCGACGCGCTGGTTGGTCTGCGCGACGCGATGCAAGAGACGCGGGAAATGGGCTTTGACAAGGCCAGAGCCGCGCAATGGGCGCTGGGGAATGCGGTGCGGGCGCTGCTTGCGGAACGTGGGTTGCAGTCTGTTGCCGCCGACGGATTTGCGGCACCGGGCGTGGTTGTGACCTATACCTCGGACCCAGAGATGCAGAACGGCTCGAAGTTCGTGGCAGAAGGCATGCAGATCGCGGCCGGCGTCCCCTTGCAGGTGGGTGAAGGTGCTGCGTTCAAGACGTTCCGGCTGGGCCTGTTCGGGTTGGACAAGCTGGCGGATGTGGATGCCACGGTTGCGCGTGTGCGCGCGGTACTGGACCGGGTGATCCCAGGCACCTGAGGGCGTGGCAGGCTTCGGGGGGCAGTCTGCCCCCCAAGGTGCTGGCACAGGTCGGCAAGATCACCTTTCGCGGCTGAGATCCCTGCCTTGGGCCTCCGACATCAACGCCGGAGGCCCAAGGTCAGGACGCAATCATGCCAGATCGGCCAACCGCGCCAGCGCTATGCGCAGCTTGGCGGCGTCTTCTTCCTGTCGGGCCAGCGTATCGCGGGTTTCCTCGACGACGTCTTCGGCGGCCGAGGCCACGAACTTGGGGTTGGACAGCCGTCCACGCAGGCCGCCCATGTCCTTGTCCAGTTTCGCCAAAGCCTTTTCCAGCCGGGCCTTTTCACCCGCGACGTCGATCACCCCCGCCAGAGGCAGGGCAAAGCCGCCCCCGTCCACCGGAAGCGTGATCGCGCCTTTGGGGGCCGTGCCTTCGGTCAGGTCGCCAATCCGGGCAAGGCGTTTGATCAAGGCCTCGTTGCGGGCCCAGGCCAGACGACCACGGTCGTCCAACGCGGTCACGATGATCGGCAGATACAGCCCCACAGGGACGCCCATCTGCGCGCGCGCCGACCGGATGTCGTCGATCAGGGCGATGACCCAGCGCATTTCACGCATGGCTTCGTCATCAACCAATTCGGCGCCGATGGTCGGCCAGTCCTGATGCACCAGCATCTTCGGGCGCTGGCCGGTCAGGGACCAGAGTTCCTCGGTGATGAACGGCATGATGGGATGCAGGAGGATCATGCATTGGTCCAGAACCCAGGCCATCGTGGCCCGGGTTTCTGCCGCGTCGTCGCCGGTCAGCAATGGTTTGGCGAATTCGACATACCAATCGCACACCTTGCCCCAGACAAAGGCATACAGCGCGTTCGCGGCATCATTGAACCGGTAGGCCGCCAGTGCGTCGTCCACCTCGATCCGCACACGGGCGGTTTCGCCGATGATCCAGCGGTTGACCATGGCCTGCGGCTGCGGGGGATGGGTCTGGGTGGTGTGCCCTTCCCATACACCGTTCATTTCGGCAAAGCGCGTGGCGTTCCACAGCTTGGTCCCGAAATTGCGATAGCCGGTGATGCGCTGCATATCCAGCTTGAGCACACCGCCAAGCGAGGCCATCGCCGCATTGGTGAACCGCAGCGCGTCGGCGCCGAATTCATCGATGATGTCCAGGGGGTCCACAACGTTGCCCAGGCTTTTGGACATCTTCTTGCCCTTGGCGTCCCGCACCAGGCCGTGCAGATAGACCTGATGGAACGGCACCTGATCCACCACGGCCAGTTGCATCATCATCATGCGCGCGACCCAGAAGAACAGGATGTCGGACCCGGTGATCAATACCGATGTCGGGAAATATCTTTGCAGCTCCGGGGTATCTTCGGGCCAGCCCAGCGTGCCGATCGGCCAGAGGCCAGACGAGAACCATGTATCCAGCACGTCCGGGTCACGCCAGACCGGATAGACCAGCCGGGTCGGGTCCTGTGACAGGTTGTAGTCGGCAAGGCTGGCGGCAAAGGCCGCCTGCGCGGCGGCACGGTCTGCGACCTCTACAATGCGGGCTGCGTTCAGCGGGTGCGGCAGACCTGCGTTGTCGTCACGGAACGCGTCGCAGACGGCATCGAAATCGGCGGCGCAGTGGAAACGCGATCCGGCGTTGACCAGACCTTCGCCGGCCAGCAGTTCCAGCAACTCGATCTCGTCCAGCGCATTGTCGCCTTCGGCATCCTTGAAACCAGGTGCCGACAGGTCAAGACCGTACCAGACCGGGATCTGGTGTCCCCACCACAGCTGGCGCGAAATGCACCAGGGCTCGATATTCTCAAGCCAGTGGTAATAGGTCTTTTCACCGGATTCCGGCATGATCTTGACCCGGCCTGACCGCACGGCGTCCAGTGCGGGCCCGACGATCTTTTCCGCGTCCACGAACCACTGGTCGGTCAGCATCGGCTCTATCACGACCTTGGACCGGTCGCCGAACGGCTGCATGATCGGCTTGTCTTCGACGTAGGGGATGCGTTCCAGATGCTCGGCGTTGGTTTCCTTGTCGATGGATTTGACAAGCGTGGTTTCCGCCAGACCCAGCGCATTGATGTCTGCGATCACGGCCTTGCGGGCCTCGAACCGATCCATGCCGCGGTATTTTTCCGGCACAAGGTTCAGGGCATCCACTTCGGTTTCCGATGCTGGGCTGCCTGCCGCGATTTCACGGGCGCGGGCGACGGCGTCTGCATAGGGCAAGCCGTCTGCGCGCATCTGTCCGCGGGTGTCCATCAGTCGGTAGCAGGGGATGCCGGCGCGCTTGGCCACGGCATAGTCGTTGAAATCATGTGCGCCGGTGATCTTGACCGCGCCCGACCCGAAATCGGGGTCCGGATATTCGTCGGTGATGATCGGGATCAGACGGTCGCATAGCGGCAGGTGGACCATCTTGCCGACGATGGGGGCATAGCGTGTGTCGCCCGGATGCACCGCCACGGCGCCGTCGCCCAGCATGGTTTCGGGCCGTGTGGTGGCGATGGCGATGTAGTCGCGGATTTCGCGGAACACGACGGTGCCGTCTTCGTCCTTTTCCAGATACTCATACGTCTCGCCACCTGCGAGCTGGTATTTGAAGTGCCACATATGGCCTGCGACTTCGATGTTCTCGACCTCCAGGTCGGAAATCGCGGTTTCGAAATGCGGGTCCCAGTTCACCAACCGCTTGCCGCGATAGATGAAGCCCTTGGCGTACATGTCCACAAAGACCTTGATGACCGCGTCATGGAAGTTCGGGCCTTTTCCAGCGTCCGGGTCGCCCGGCGCGCCTGCCATGGTAAAGGCCTCGCGGTCATAGTCGCACGATGCGCCCAGCCGTTTCAGCTGACCGATGATGGTGCCGCGCGATTTGACTTTTTGCTGCCAGACGCGGGCCGTGAACTTTTCGCGGCCCATGTCGCGTCGGCTGGGCTCTTGGTTCAGGGCCATGTCACGCTCGGTCACCATCTGGGTGGCGATCCCCGCGTGGTCGGTGCCAACCTGCCACAGCGTGTCGAACCCGCGCATGCGGTGCCACCGAACCAGGATGTCTTGCAACGTGTTGTTGAAGGCGTGCCCCATGTGCAACGACCCTGTCACGTTGGGCGGCGGGATCATGATGCAAAAGCTTTCGGGCCGAGAGGCATTGGCGCCGGCGGCAAAGGCATGTGTGGCCTCCCACTGGGCGGAAATGCGGGCTTCGGCCTCGGCGGGTTGATAGGTCTTTTCCATCGGCATCGGTTCGGTCCCTTTTCGCGTTGCGGTTCTTTAACGCGGGGAACGCGCTAGGGAAAGGCTGCTGTCGTGTTTGCGACCGTGTGGGTCCCCCGATCTGCCTTGCAACAGGCGCGGGGGCAGGTGGTGGCGATGCACGGAAACAACGATGGCTTGGTTGATCGCAGGTCCCCCGCGTTCAGGAAAGCGGGGTCGCTTGGCTGCGGTCAGACCGCCCTGTCCATCCGTGTCGACAGATGGATCAGCGATTCCGACGACTTCACCCCGGTCATCGCGCCGATCCGGTCCAGCACGTCATCCAGCAGCGCCGTGTTCGCGGAGGCGACCTGCAACAGCAGGTCGATCCGCCCGGATGTCGTGTGCACCACCTCTACCTCGGGCAGGGTCTTGAGCCGCTGCAAGATGCCAGGCTGCGCGCGGGGCTCGATGGTCAGCAAGACGGTGGCGCGGATGCGGCTGGCGCGGGCGGCCTCACCCAGTTTCAGGGTATACCCCGCGATCACTCCGGACGTTTCCAGCCGTTCCAACCTGGCCTGTACGGTCGAGCGCGCGATCTTGAGCTTTCGCGCCAGAGTGGCCAGCGACATCCGCGCATCGGCCCCCAAAAGCGCCAGAATCCCCTGATCTATGTCATCCATCCATCACACCTGCAGTTTGACCGAAGTTTTCGTCATTATAACGGGCCTTCACTACAAATATAGTCTTTCTGTCGGTACGTTTTAGCCTCATATGCGGATCCCACGTTTTCAGGAAAAGGGCGGCTCATACGCACCTGGCCTGGTTGGTTGAAACGCATGCGCGCGTTCCCCAACCCGATTTGCCGGGGCAAGGAGGCTGCGTTCTGTTGGCAACAAGAAGGAACACGCCGATGGGACTGTCGAAAACGATCTGGTCAAAGCCAGGTGAATTTCTATCGCACCAGGAACCGGAAAATCCGGTCCTGTTCTTTGCTCCGGGCGTGTTGCAAGACACGGCGCGCCGGTTCATCGACGGCTTTCCGGGGCTTGTGACCTATGCGGTCAAGTCGAACCCCGAAGAGGTGGTGATCGAGAATCTGGCTGCCGCCGGGGTGCGTGGCTATGATGTCGCGTCGCCGGTCGAGATGATGATGATCCGTCGTTTGGCCCCCGAGGCCGCGATGCACTATAACAACCCCGTTCGGTCCCGGTCCGAAATTGCCGTTGCGGTGGCTTTGGGCGTGAAGTCCTATTCCGTCGACAGCGGCACCGAACTGGCCAAGCTGATCGACCTGGTGCCCGCGACCGGAACCGAGATCTCGGTGCGGTTCAAGTTGCCGGTGCAAGGCGCTGCCTACAACTTTGGCGCCAAATTCGGGGCGACGCAGGATCTGGCTGTCGACCTGCTGCGGACGGTGGCAGAGGCGGGGTTCATTCCGTCGATCACCTTTCATCCCGGCACCCAGTGCACCGACCCTCACGCCTGGGAGAGTTATATTCATGCGGCTGCCGAAATTGCGCAAAAGGCAGGCGTCAATATCGCCCGTCTGAACGTCGGCGGCGGATTCCCGTCGCATCGGCTGAACGACGTGCTGCCCGATCTGGAGGCCATCTTTGCGTTGATCGACCGCGTGACGGGCGAAGCGTTCGGCGAAGATCGCCCGTCGCTGGTCTGCGAACCCGGCCGTGGCATGGTCGCGGAATCGT
>JAUSPL010000304.1 GCA_030656535.1 Gemmobacter sp. | reverse complement strand
GAAAGGCGCAGGCGGCGGCAATGTCACCCGGTTCGCCAAGGCGACGCATGGCGATGCCGGACAGCAACCGCTGCTGGCCCTCGGCGCCGTAGCTGTCCCATTGGCGTTCATAGTCGGGCGAGGTGCGCAAGAAACCGGGGGCAACCGAGTTCACGGTGATCCCGAAGGGCCCAAGCTCCAGCGCCATTTGCCGGGTCAGCCCGATCAACCCGTGTTTCGCCGAGCAATAGGACTGAATCCCGGTCAGGCTGGGTTTCAGGCCAGCGCCGGACGATATGGTGACGATCCGGCCCGACCCGCGCGCCTTCATTGCCGGGATGACCGCCCGCATGACGTTCAGCGCCGACATGACGTTGCCGTCGTAGACCATGTGCCATTCGTCGTCGGTCACGTCCTCCAGCGGTTTGCGCGATTGCCCGCGCACACCGCCCGCCGCCATCACGACGACATCGGGGGCCAGTGTGCCGAAACGGTCCTTGACCGCGGCCAGATCGCCAAGGTCGATCACCTCGGTGATCAGGGCGGGGTGGTCTGCGCGCAATTCGGCCAGCGCGTCGCCCAGGATGTCGGCGGCGATGACCCGCGCCCCGGCGGACAGGAATTCCGTCGTGATGGCCGCGCCGATCCCGCGGGCAGCGCCGGTGACCAGAACGGTCTTGCCGGAAAAGTCAAAGGTCATCATTCGGCGGCCTCTTGTGTTGTCATGGACAGGGCAAGGCCGGGCACACGGGCTTTCACCGCCGCGACCGCCGCCCAGACGTCGGACCCGTCCCCGCGCCGGTTGGCCGCCGGCATGGCCGCGATCTTGTCAAAGACCGACCGCTTGACGTAATGGCGCCAGTGCACCGGCATCAGGGTCAGCGCCTGCGTCAGGGCCGCATAGTTTGCGTCGGTCCAGATCTTTTCAAACGCGTGGCGGCTGGCGTTATAGCTGTAGGTCGTGTGGGCGGGTGCGGTATGGGCCGCGCGCAGGGCCCGGGTTGCCGCATCGTCCAGCACGCCGTCGATATCCACGACCACCCCGTAATCGGCCAAAGCGGCACCCGGCGTCACCTGCCCGCGCAACACGTCGCGCACGACCAGACCCGCTGGCCGGTCAAACGGATCGCCAAATCCGGCACCCCCGCCCGAGGTCAGGTTGAAGATGTCGCCCGGCCCCATGGGCACCACGTCGGTGTTGCCAAGGTCGATCCTGCGGCCGTCGGGGGTGATATGGGTAAACAGGGACGGCGCGCCCGACATCCCCCCCGATCCGCCCCAGGCGGCAAAGATCGTCCGGTCGCGGTTGCGCGCGGTGATCACCGTGTCGGGGGTAAAGACCTGAACCTCCAGTTCGGTGGCCAGGCCGCCCCGCGCCAGGCCCGCGCCGCCCGAATCCGGGACCAGCCCGTATTTCAGGAACTTGATCGGAACCTCGACCTCGTTGATTTCAACCGGGGTGTTTTTCAAGAAGGCCGAGTTCGCGCCTGACCCGTCGGTGCCGTCGCCCTTGGCAGACCCGCCAGCGCCCCCGGTGACCGGATCGATCGACGCCATCGACAGCTTGCCGGTGCGCGCATCGAAGGTCTTGACGTTGACGATGCCGCCGCCGCCCGCAGCGCCCACCGGCAGCCGGTCCGGGGCGGCGGCGTGGAACGCGCCCATGATGACGCCCTGCAGCCGCCCGCAGGTCAGCGACCGCATCCCGACCGCCGCCGGATGTTGCGGGTTCAACACCGTGCCTTCGGGCACGATACAGGTGGCCGCGCGCGAGATGCCGCCATTCAGCGGGATCGACGGGTCCAGCGTATAAAGACAGTAGTTGTACCCGACCATCAGCAGAATATGGCGCGGATTGCCCCCGGTGGGCATGTTCAGAGCCGATTTCAGCTGCGGGTCCGACCCGGTGAAATCCATCACGACCCCGTCGCCCCGGATTTTCAACGTCAGTTCAAGCCGCACCGGAACGCCGCCGGGGCCGTCTTCGTCCAGATAGTCCACAAAGTTGAAATCGCCGTCCGGCAGGCCCGCAATCACCGCGCGGGCGCGGGATTCTGCGACGTCCAGCAGATCCTCGATGCCGTTTTTCACGGTTTCGACGCCGAATTTGCGGATCATCTCGTGCATCTTGGCTTCGCCGGTGTTCACGGCGGCAATCTGCGCGTTCAGGTCGCCGCGGTTCTGGTCGGGCATCCGCACGTTCAGCATCATCGTTTCGACCAGCTGATGGTTCAGGACACCCCGGCTGACCAGCTTGGTCGGCGCGAAACGGATGCCTTCCTGGTGGATTTCGGTATTGGCGCGCGACAGCGACGCAGGCACGGCCCCGCCCATGTCGGTGTTGTGGATATGGCCCACGGCAAAGGCGATGATCTCACCCTTCCAGAAGATCGGCTTCCAGATGTGCATGTCGGGCGTGTGCGAACAGACAAAGCCCGAATAGGGGTCGTTGGTGACGCAGATGTCGCCTTCTTCATAGCTGTCGATCAGGTCGATCGCGCCCTTGTAGTCCAGCCCGATGAACCAGGTGGCCCCCAGATCGCGCGGCGACGCAAAGGTCATGCCCGACGGCGTGCAAAGCCCGGTCGTGAAATCCTCGGTTTCCTTGACAAAGGTCGAATGGGCGGTCCGGAACAGGGTGTAGGCCATGCTTTCGGCCACGGCCTGGGCGTGGTTTTCCAACACCTTCAGGGTGACGGGATCAGTCCGCATGGTTAACCTCCGAAAGGGTAAGGATCAGGTTGCCGTGGGCGTCCACGGTGCCTGCGAAACCTGCGGGAACGATGGTCGTGGTGTCGTCTTGCGCAATCACGCAGGGGCTGGCGAACCGCGCGCCGGGGGTCAGATCGGTGCGGGCAAACAGGCCCACATCGCGCCAGACGCCGTCGATATGGACGTGCATGGTCTTTTCGGCCACCACGTCGCGCGGGTTCAGGGTGCCCTTGGCCAGGGTCGGCTTGGCCGAATGGCCCGTGACCACAAGGTTGATCGCGATGATCTGGATCGGGGCCTCGGGATCGGCGTGACCGTATAGCCGGCGGTGTTCGGCGTGGAACGCCTCGGTGATCGGGGTCACGTCGCCGGACGTCAGGGCCGCCGGGTCGATCGGTACCTCGATCTCGAAGCTTTGACCGCGATAGCGCATTTCGCCGGTGGCATGGAACACGGGCGTGCCTTCGTAGTGCTGTTCCTCGACCATCCAGTGGCGCGCCCGGTTGGTCAGGTGGGCAATCGAGGCGGCCATGCGCGGCGTGTTTTCGGGGATCAGATCGTAATAGGCGGTCTGGGTGAAATCGTTGCGCACATCCGCCGTCAACCCGCCAAGTGCGGACAGGATGCCGGGCGACGACGGCACGATGACCCGCTTCATCCCCAGATCCCGCGCAAGGAAACACGCCATCATCGGCCCGCCACCGCCGAACGCCAGCAGGCTGAATTCCTGCACGTCGATGCCGCGGCGCGAACACAGCTTGGTCACTTCGCGGAACATGCCCGACACGGCGATGCCGATGATGCCTTCGGCCGTGGCCTCCAGCGTGGCGCCAATCGCATCGGCAAGCGGCTGGATGACCGCGACCGCCTTTTCGCGGTCCACCGTCACCATGCCATACCCCAGCGCCGACAGATCCAGCAGGCCCAGCGTCACAAAGGCGTCGGTGATCGTCGCCTGCACCCCGCCACGCCCATAGGCCGCCGGACCCGGGGTGGACCCCGCGCTGTCGGGGCCGACGGTCAACATTCCGGCCGGATCAAGCCGCGCGATCGACCCGCCGCCTTCGCCGATCGACGTGACCGAAACCGTGGGCACATAGATCGGGAAATCGCCGACCACCTCGTTCATGCCGTAGCCGGGCTGGCCGCCGGTGATGATCGCCACATCCGCCGAGGTGCCGCCGATGTCGAGGCTGAGAACCTTGTCCTCGCCCGCCGCACGCGCCACGAAGGCAGCGCCCATGACGCCCGCCGCCGTGCCCGACAGCAGCATTTCGACGCAAGCCGTCTTGCCGACCTCGACCGACATGATGCCGCCGTTGGATTTGGTGATCATCGGTTCCGGCGTCACGCCGATTCCCTTCAGCGCCGCCTGAAGCGCGCCAAGGTATTGCGCCACGCGCGGCTGCACATATCCGTGGATCACGGCGGTGCTGGAGCGTTCATATTCGCGGATGATCGGCCGCACCTCGTGCGAGCAGAACACATGCAGGTCCGGCGCGATTTCGGCGATCAGGCGCTTGGCCTCGCTTTCATGGGCGGGGTTGCGATAGGAATGCAGAAAGGAAATCACCACCCCCTCGGCACCGCGCGCCTGTGCCTGCGCCACGGCAGACCGCAGGCTTTCGGGGTCCAGCGGGGTGTCGACCGATCCATCGGCCAGCATCCGTTCGGCCACGCCAAACACCAGATCGCGGGTGACAAGCGGTTCAGGCCGCGAGGACAGCAGATGGTACGGGTCCGGCATCTTCAGCCGCGCCAGTTCCAGCACATCGCAGAAATGCTCGGTCGTGAACATCGCCAGCCGGATTCCCTTGCGCATGATGATCGCGTTGATCCCGACCGTGGTGCCGTGGGTGAAATACGAAATATCAGCCGGGGTGATGCCGAAACGGTCCTGCAGTGCGCGCAACCCGTCGATGACCTCCTGGCCCGGACGGTCGGGGGTGGTCAGAACCTTGACGGTGCCCATCGTGCCCGCCACCTCGTCAAATGCGCAGAAATCGGCAAACGTGCCGCCGA
>JAUSPL010000284.1 GCA_030656535.1 Gemmobacter sp. | reverse complement strand
CCAATGTCTCAGTCGTTGATCAGCGCGCGGTGATGCCGACGCAACAACAAGAGCCCCACCAAAAGGATGCCCAAGCCAACCGCAAACGTATAGGGCACACTGACATACGGGGCTTCGTAAGTTGCATAGAACCCCCGTCTGACCGCGCCGATGCTGTGGATGATGGGGTTCCACCAGAGCACGTCTTGGGCAATCTCAGGCATTTCGTCGAACACGAACAGCACGCAAGATATGATGAACAGCGGCCTTGTCAGGATGTGCCAGGCCCGCTCCCATGCGGGAAAGGCCATGAACAGGTAGCAGTTCAGCACACCCACCCCAGCCCCCAAAACCGCGATCATTGCAAAGCCCAGCAATACAGGCGGCACCGACAAAATCGTGCGCGTATCATAGACAAAGAGAATTCCTGTAAAGAAGACGTACGCGATCGTGAGATCGGTCAGCAAAACCAACAAGAACCGCGCCAACAGTGCATCCAGATAGGTCACGCTGGGGTAAGCAAGAAGTGGCCGAGAGAACTTGATCGACGACGCCATCTTGTTGGACATGCCAGTGAACATCGCGAAAGGCAGATAGCCAGTGGCGAAGAATAGCGGAAAGTTGACCCCAAGGCCGGGTGATCTGAACGCCAACGAAAAAATGACCGAAAGCAGGGCCAAAGCCGCCGCTGGTTCAAGGATCGCCCACAGATAACCGCCGGGCGACCGACCATAGGTCGTCGCCATTTCGCGCAGCATCAGCGCAAAGACGGTGCGTGACATCCGAAATTTACGGGCTCGCAATGTGTCGGGCCGTAGCGGCGTCATTTGGGTCTCCGGTTCGTTGCCGACAAGGGTGCTGGAAACTTCTGATGCTTCTATGTATTAAAATGCAAGACGAGGCAATTTCATCCTTCCGACTTGGAACCGAGGCATCCTTGACAACTCCCCCCGACAAGCGACCGCTGCCTGAAGGCCGTCAGGCGATCCTCGATCGCCGCGCAGAGCGTGAGACGCGCTTGGCGCGAATCGAAGAACAGACCCAGCGCGTTGCCGCCCGGACTGACTCAGCCGGTGGCGGGACTTCACCTGTGCCGCCGCAAAGCACGATTCCGGTGGCGCGCCGTGCGCCGCCAGCCGCAGTCCAGCCGACAACTCCGCAGCCTGCACCCGCGCGACCGGCAGAGGGTCACGCCGCCCCCGCGCGACCGGCAGCGGTGAAATCGGTTGCCCCGCAACCTGCACTCGCCGCCTCTGCCCTCGCGCCCAAAGCGCCGCCTGCGGCGTCACAGCTGCAACCTGGCCAAAAACCCGCCGCTCCCTTACAGCCTGCTGCGGATCTTGTGGCCAGAGTGCAAGCGATGGCTCCGCCGCCTGCAGCGCCGCAGAAGCCTGCCGCGCCTGCTGCGATGCCGCCACAGCCGTCGCCTGCGGCTCCGAGGCTTGCCAATCCCACCCCAGCCGGGACACCCCCCGCCCCTCTGCCAAATCCGGCACAAAAGCTGGCGCAGCCCGCGCAAGTTCCGGCGGCGCCCGGAACGGCCCCATTGCGGCCATCGCAAGGCAAGCCGGTTGCCGGGCCCGCAGTCATCCGCCCCCGCCACCGGGGCATCATGTACAGCTTTGTCTTGCTGGTACTGTTGCCTACGGCGCTTGCGGCGTTTTATCTTTGGGCTGTCGCGCGGGATCAGTACGCGTCTACGGTCGGCTTCTCGGTGCGCAAGGAAGAATTCCAATCTCCGCTCGATCTCTTGGGCGGAATTGGCGGGCGGCTGTCAGGGTCCAGCAGCTCGGACACTGACATCCTCTACAAGTTTATCCGTAGCCAGGAACTGGTCAGCCGGATCGATACTCAGTTGGACCTTCGCACGATCTACTCTGTCGCCTGGCCAAGTGATCCCGTATTCGAGTTCAACCCGAGTGGCAGCATCGAGGATCTGCTGTCCTATTGGGAACGTGCGGTAAAGGTTTACTACGATACCTCCAGTGGGCTTTTGACGCTGCGTGTGCAGGCGTTTGACCCCAATGACGCGCGGCGCATTGCCGAGGCGATCTTCAGCGAAAGCAGCGTGATGATAAATCAGCTGTCCGCTGTCGCCCGTGAGGACGCCACGCGCTATGCGCGGGTCGAACTGGACCGCGCCATTCAAAAGCTGACAGCGGCGCGTCAGGCGATGACCGAGTTCCGGATGCGCACGCAAATCGTCGATCCTGCTGCGGACATTCAGGGTCAGATGGGACTGCTGAACACCATGCAGGCGCAGTTGGCCGAAGCGCTGATTGAATACGATCTGGTGCGTGAAACCGCCCGCGACGGCGATCCCCGCATCCTGCAAGCCGAGCGGCGTATTGCCGTGATCGAAAACCGGATTGAAGACGAGCGCCGCAAGTTCGGGGTTGGCGGCAAGGGTCCGGGTGGTGATGACTATGCGAGCGTGGTTGCCGAGTTCGAACGCCTTTCGGTAGAGCGTCAGTTCGCCGAGACGACATATACAGGGGCGCTGGCCGCTTTTGATGGATCAATAGCTGATGCACAGCGGCAGTCGCGTTATCTGGCAGCCCATATCACACCAACCCTTGCCGAGCGCGCTCAGTATCCAGAGCGCTTTTTGCTGCTGGGTCTGACAATGTTCTTTCTGTTGATGGCGTGGTCCATTGGCGTTCTGGTTTACTACAGCGTGCGTGATCGGCGCTAAGGTCATGGTAAGGCTGGAAAACCTCAGCAAGGTCTATCACCTGAACGGCACCTCCAAGGTGGTGGCGAACAAGATCAATGCCGTGTTTCCGACAGGGGTTTCGGTCGCGCTTCTGGGCCGTAACGGGGCGGGCAAGTCAACATTGCTCAAAATGATCGCGGGGACGATGGACCCGACCGACGGAAAAGTGGTGTCGGATGGCACAATTTCCTGGCCCGTGGGTTTTGCGGGCAGCTTTCATGGCGAATTGACCGGCGCGCAAAACACCCGGTTCATTGCGCGAGTCTACGGCGTTGACACAGATGCTCTGGTTGAGTTCGTCGAAGATTTTGCGGAACTGGGCCAGCATTTCTATTTGCCGTTCCGCACCTATTCTGCGGGAATGCGATCGCGTCTGGCGTTCGGCGTGTCAATGGGCGTGCGCTTTGACACCTATCTGGTCGATGAGGTGACATCGGTCGGCGACGCCATTTTTCAGCGCAAAAGTGAACAGGTATT
>JAUSPL010000260.1 GCA_030656535.1 Gemmobacter sp. | reverse complement strand
TGCTCCACGCTGGCGCGCACCGCGTCCGGCATCGGCGTCGGTACGGGGCGCAGGTCGTCGTCCAGCACGAACCATGCCGAATGGTCACCCGTCGTGGACACCATCAGCATCCGCAAACCCGGGCGTGCCTGTTTGGGATCGAACCGCTCGATGATCGACAGCGGGTCATCGATGCTGGTGCCACCCCAGCCCTGTCCGGGATCGGCCACCCTGAAATACCGTCCCGGGGTTGACCTGTGCCCCTTGATGCGGATGCCCGTCGGCGGCACGCCCAGCAGTTTGCCCGCCTGATGTTCTGACAACACGCCGGTGATGTGGTCATCGACCACCACCACCTCATCGACACGCTGGAACCATTGCTGCGCGAACATGCCGATCGCCGCCGATCCGCAACCGACCCGCATCCGAACCTCTGGCACGCCGTCGATCACCGGGGCGGCGCCCGCCTGCACCAGCACAGACACGCCGCCATCGACGGTCAGTTCCACGGCCTTGCGGTTGCACAGATCCAACATGGCCGAACAGGTCGCGCGGCCTTCCTTTTTTGACCCGCCGGTCAGATGATGCACGCCCCCAAGCGACAACATCTGCGACCCATATTCGGCCGTGGTCACGTGGCCCACCGCCTCGCCCTGATGGCGCACGGTGGCGGCCTCGGGGCCGATGTAGCGGTCGGTATCGATCTTCACCTTGACGCCGCAATAGGAGTATATGCCTTCGGTCACCACGGTCACCATATCGACCCCGTCCATCGTGCTGGCGACGATAAAGGGGGCGGGCTTGTAATCGGGATAGGTGGTCCCGGCCCCGATCGCCGTCACAAACGGCGGCGGCACGACAGACCCGTCCCAATCCCCGGCCATGAAGGGCACAGCAGGGGCACCTGCGTCAAGGATCACCAAAGGATCAACCCGCACCAGCACCCCACCGTCATTGGCATAGCGGTCACAGGCCCCGGCCCGGCCTTCGGCGATAAAGCACAAGACCGGACAGGCATCGCAGCGGATCTTGCCGGGCGGAGGCGGGGCGGTGACGTCGGTGCTTATGCCAACCTCGGGGGCGCTTCTCATGGCCGGGCCCCTGACAGGGCGGACAGCACCCGGTCTGGCGTCGCGGGCAGGTCGCGGATCGTGACCCCGGTTGCATCGCGCAGCGCGTTCAGGATCGCGGGCGCCGTGGGGATAAGCACCTGTTCGCCGATCCCCTTGGCGCCAAAAGGTCCATGGGCGTCCGGGTCCTCGATCAGGATCGAGGTGACACGCGGCATGTCGCCGGACGTCGGGATCAGATAATCGTGCAGGTTCTCGGTCCGACCCGGAATGAATTCCTCCATCAACGCCATGCCAAGGCCTTGGGCCGATCCACCCTCGATCTGACCTTCCAGCAAGGTGGGGTTGATCGCGCGTCCGACATCATGCGCGCAGACAAGGTGCAACACCCGGATGGTGCCAAGTTCAAGGTCTACCTCGATTTCCGCCAGATGTGCGCCCCAGCCGTAGGTCGCATAGGGGTTGCCCTGCCCGTTTTCATCCAGCGACGTGGTGGGCGGATCAAAGGTTTCTTCGGCAGACAGCGCATAGCCCAACGCATCGAGGGGCAGAACGGCAAGGTCAAGCGCCGCATCGCCTGCCCAGACCCTCGATCGATCCAGCCGCAAGACCGCATCTTCCCCCGCATTCAGACGTCGCAAAACCGCCGCCCGCAGCGCAGCACCGGCCCGCAAGGCCGCAGCCCCCGTGACAAAGGTCTGACGGCTGGCCGAGGTTTTCCCGGCATCCGGCGTAACGTCGGTGTCGGCGCCGATCAGCACCACGTGGCCAACTGGCAGTCCAAAGGCGTCGGCAAATATCTGCGCGATGACGGTGTTCGACCCCTGCCCGATATCCACCGCACCTTGATGCAGCACAACCCGCCCGTCCTGCGTCAGCCCGGCGCGGATCGTGGATGGATTGGGCAAGGATGTATTGCCGCAGCCATACCACAGCCCTGCGACCCCCACCCCGCGTCGCATTGGCCCGCCTTGCGCGTTGAATGCCGCAGCCGCCGCGCGCCGTGCAGCCCACGGCGTACGCAAGGCCTCCAGACACGCACGAATGCCCACACCTTGCGTGAACACCTGACCCGTGACCGTCGGGTCGCCCAGACCAAGCGCGTTCAGAATGCGAAACTCCAGCCGGTCGATGCCCAACTGATCGGCCAGCGCGTCGAACAGGTTTTCTTGTGCAAAGGCCGATTGCGGCACGCCAAAACCCCGGAACGCGCCCGCAGGTGGGCAATGGGTATGCACTGCAACCGCCTCTGCGCGGTAGGCGGGCACCAGATAGGGCCCCGAGGCATGCACAGGCACCCGGTTCGCCACGGTCGGGCCCCAACTGGCATAGGACCCGGTGTTGAAGGTGGCATCGAACTCCATCCCCACCAAACGCCCGTCGGCCCGCGCCCCGATGCGGGCATGGATGGCCGATGGGTGGCGTTTGGTGGTGGTCGCCATCTGTTCAGGGCGCGAATAGACCATGCCGCAGGGCTGGCCGGTCACCCAGGCCGCAAGGCCGATATAGGGCTGCACCGACAGATCCAGCTTGGACCCAAAGCCGCCACCCACCGCCGCCGGGATGATGCGGATCGCGGTTTCGGGCAAGGCCATGATCTTGGCCATGTCCTCAAGATCCATCCTGGGGGCCTGAGTGCAGGCACGGATCTCCAGCCGGTCACCGATGCGGCGGGCAAACCCGGCTTCGGGTTCGATATAGGCATGTTCGACAAAGCCGGTCGAAAAGCTGCCTTCAACCATCACATCGGCCTGCAACAGCGCCGCAGCCGCGTCACCCTTGACGACACGGCCGCGCACGAGGATGTTGCCGGGGCGGTGCGCATGGACCTGGGCTGCACCCGTGGCCAGCGCCTCGGGCACAGTCATCACGGCAGGCAGCGCGGTCCATGTGACCGGAAAATCTGACAGGTCGCACGCCGC
>JAUSPL010000259.1 GCA_030656535.1 Gemmobacter sp. | reverse complement strand
CGGCTGGTGCCCGGGCACTGTGACCCGACGTGCAACGTGCATGACTGGTACGTCGGTGTGCGCGGCGGCAAGGTCGAAGTGGTCTGGCCGGTGTCGGCGCGCGGCAAGGCCTATTGACCCATCTGCGCGGCCCCGCATCTGGCAGGGCCGCGCATAACCCACGCAAGGACCATGCCCGTTTCTTGCGCCCTTGTGCCCGAAAGAACCAAATATGCTGATCGTGCCCGAAGCGTTGATTGCCGGTCTGGTAACCCCCGCAGATGCCTTTGCTGCCGTCGAGGCGGCCTTTGCCGCCATGGCGCGGGGCGATGCCCATAACTTTCCCGTGGTGCGAGAGGCTTTGGGCGAAGGGCGCCAGTATGGGTTCAAGTCCGGAATTGATCGGGCTGGCGGGGTGCTGGGCGTCAAGGCCGGCGGGTATTTCCCCGGCAACATGGCGCGCGGGATGATCAACCATCAGTCCAGCGTATTCCTGTTCGATCCTGAAACGGGTGCGCCGGTGGCAATGGTCGGCGGCAATCTGTTGACCGCGTTGCGCACCGCCGCGGCCAGCGCGATTTCCATCGACCGATTGGCGCGGCGCGACGTTCGGGTGCTGGGGATGGTCGGTGCCGGGCATCAGGCCGCGTTCCAGTTGCGCGCGGCGGCACGCGTCCGTGACTTTGACCGCGTGGTGGCGTGGAACCTGCATCCTGACATGCTGCCCGGTCTGGGCCGCGTCGCGGAAGAACTGGGGCTGGCGTTCGAGGCGGTATCGCTGGAAAACCTTGGCGCGCAGGCGGATGTGATCGTGACCATCACATCGTCGCCCGCAGCCAGTCTGCTTGACCGCCATGTGCGCCCCGGTACCCATCTGGCTTGCATGGGCACCGACACCAAAGGCAAGCAAGAGGTGGAGCCCGCACTGCTGGCCCGCGCCGCCGTCTTTACGGACGAGGTCGCGCAGTCGATGACAATCGGCGAAGCACAGCACGCCGTCGCACTGGGTCTGCTGGCCGAAAGCGCGATCACCCCGATCGGCCAGGTATTGACCGGCGCCCATCCGGGGCGGATCAGCGCCGATCAGATCACGCTTTTTGATGGCACAGGCGTGGGGCTGCAAGATCTCGCGGTCGCTGCCAGAGCGGTGGACCTGGCCGTGGCGCGTGGCCTTGCAACCACGGTAGAGGTCTGATCCAGGGTCATTCCCACCCTGCCCTTTCGCCGGGAACGCCGAAGCGGGTCGGGAAACCGCCCTGCCGACCGTTGCCGCAGATCAGCCCACCAGCATCTGACGACGCAATTGCACGCCCAGCGCCGCATCGTCCAGGGCCACATCCGCCATTGTCAGCACGGTGCCGCTGGGAATGTCACGCAGCACCGGCACGCGATGGGCCAGCCCGATAGGCAGCGCCTGCAACCGACGCGAGGTATCGGCGGGCATGGCGCGGCCCCAGACCGTATAGCCGCCCTCACCGTCCAACATTTCGCCGGCTTTCAGCGCGCGTTTGGTCACCGCCACGGCATCACCACGCCAGGCGCGGGTCTGGCCAGTCGCCTCTTGGCGCAGGGCCACGGACAGGACTGAAATCGACAATTCCATACCGATCAGATGGAACGGCTTGTACATCGCGGCATAGCGCCCCGTGCTGTCGGTCGGCAGGCCGTATTGTTTGAAACAGGCCGCCGCATAGTCGTTCTGCGCCTTGAGGATGACATAGACCCCCCAGCGCAGATCCCGAAACACCGGCCGCCCGTCACGTTCCAGCGACGATACCACCTCGGCCATGCCGTCGTGGTCCAACTGCCCCCCGATGCTTTGCGGGCGCAGCGTCCGGGCAAGGTCATCCACCCCGCAAGGCGGGAAGGCAAGCCCGCCCTCCGGCACGTCCAGCCCGCAGGCATTGGCAATCGCGGACATCTCGATCGCGGATTTGGTGCCGTCCAGAAAGCTGTTGAACATCTGCGGGTTCATCCCCGCCTTGGCGGCCTCTTCCGGTGAAAGCCCGTAGTGCGACCATACGTCATCGGGGGTGACGCTGTGATAAGTGGGCAAGTACTTGGTGCCCTTGCCCGCCGCTGCCACCTGAAACCCGGCGGCGCGGGCCCAATCGACCATTTCGGACACCAACGCGGGCTGATCGCCATACGCCATCGAATAGACCACGCTGGCCTGCGCCGCCCGCGCTGCAAGGATCGGGCCCGCCAACACATCGGCCTCGACGTTGACCATCACGACGTGGCGACCCGCGTCGAACGCCGCCAGTGCGTGCCGGATGCCCGCCTCTGGGACGCCCGTCGCCTCGATCACCACATCGACGTCGGCTTGTGTCGCCTCTGTTCCGCTGTCGACAAACCGGGTCGCCTTGATACGCGTGTCATCCCAGCCGACGGTCCGACAGGCATTGCGCGCGCGGTCGGGGTCCAGATCCGCAATCACCACAACCTGAAGCCCTGCGATATGCGGCACCTGCGCCAGAAACATCGATCCGAATTTTCCCGCGCCGATCAATGCCACATGGACCGGACGGCCCTGTTCGGCCTGCGCCGCGAGTTTGCTGTATAGGTTCATCCCTGCCTCCCGTTTGGACGCAGACTGTGGGGGCAGCCCGCGGATTGCAAGAGGTGCACGACCCGTTTTGGGGCTGGCAACCCGCGCCGGGCTGGCGCAGTCTGCCACCGGATAGCGCGGGGCAACCCGGTGGAGGCATGCGATGACCGGCTCGATAAAAGTTGCAATCAACGGATTTGGGCGGATCGGGCGGACGGTGCTGCGTGCTTGGCTGCGTGGCGGGTGGCCGGACGTGCAGATCGTCGCGATCAATGACATCGCAAGCGCGCAGGACTGTGCTTATCTGTTTGAGTACGACAGCGTCTTCGGGGCGTGGCGCGGAACGGTCGAACTGGTCGAGGACACGTTGATCGTAGACGGTCACCCGATGCGGCTGACGCGCGCGGGCGATCTGTCGGATCTGGACCTGTCGGATATCGACGTGGTACTGGAATGCACTGGTCGGGCCGATACGGTCGAGGTGTCGGGGCGCGGATTGGCGGCAGGTGCGCGCCGCGTGCTGATCTCTGGCCCATCGGATGCCGCAGAATTCACGGTCGTTCTGGGCGCAAACGAGGACCAGTTGACCCCACAGATGCGGGTCGTATCAAATGCCTCCTGTACGACCAACGCGCTGGCGCCGCTGGTACGGGTGCTGAATAAGGCGTTTGGGGTGGAAACCGGCTGGATGACCACCATCCATTGCTATACCGGCAGCCAGCCCACGGTGGACGCCCCGCGCGGCGACCCGGCACGCAGCAGGGCAGCGGCCTTGTCGATGGTGCCGACAACGACATCCGCCAGCCGTTTGCTGGATCAGGTTCTGCCCGACCTTGCGGGGCGGATTTCGGGCGCGGCAGTCCGGGTTCCGGTCGCCAGTGTATCAGCCGTGGACCTGACGTTCATGCCTGCACGCACGGCAACCGTGGGTTCGGTCAACGCGGTGCTGCAGGCGGCAGGCAAGGTCATTGGCTGGACAGATCGGCCCTTGGTCAGTTCTGACTTGCGGGCGCGCAATGAAAGCATCGTGATGGCCTTGCCACAGACAGCCGTTACCGGCGGTGGTCTGGTGCGGGTGTTCGGCTGGTATGACAACGAATGGGGGTTTTCGTGCCGGATGCTGGACATCGCCCTGCTATGGACACGAAAGTAGCGCACGTCCTCGACGCAGCACCAGCGTAGGGTTGCCCTTGTAGCTGGACATGGCCGGACGATCATAGCCCAGCTTTTGCGCGACCCTGAGGGATCGGTCATGCGCCGGGTCAAAGATGCAGCAGGTTTCGGGCGCGGTCAGACTTCTGTCTGCCCAGGTCAAGATCGCGCCGACGGCCTCGGTCGCAAGTCCCCTGCCATGCGCCCCCGCTGTCAGAACCCACCCGGCCTCGGGACCGGACAAAGGCGGGTTCATGGATCGACGGTAATTGGCCAGCCCGGCTTCGCCCAGGAACACACCGTTGTCACGGTCCGCAATCACCCAGTAGCCATAGCCAACCGCTTGCCAATGCCCCATGTACCGCAACAGGCGCGACCAGCTTTCTTCGGGCGTGGCCGGCGCAGGCAAGATGTGGCGTATGACCTCTGGTTCGGCCCACAGGGCCGCCACCGCAGCAAAGTCATCGACGTCATGCGGACGCAAGATCAGGCGGTCGGTGTGCAGAATTGGCGGCATGGGTTCTCTCAACGAAGGCAGGACAGGCGGTCGATCCAACGCGCAAGCCGCGCGGCCTGCGCCGGACCACGGGCGGTGAATTCACATTGTCCGACATGGTCTGACCCGGTCGGGGATGGCGCAGGCCAGACGGTCGCCCCAGAGGGGACAAAGCAGCGGTCATGCACAAGACAGCTTTGCCGCACCATCGGCCAGACCCGGTCGCGCAAGAACCATTGATCGACGTTGGGTGTTTCCAGATGTGGCGGACGATACCCGGCCACTAGCGGCATGACAGGCGGCAATACCCCGGCAACCCCGCCCCACATCCCGGCAAGCATGACATCGGTATGCGTCCACCAGTCGCGCATCACATGAAACCAGCGACCCGAATCCATCCAGTCGGCAACAGCGGCGGCTTCGCGCCGTGAAATCACCGAATCCGCGTCACGCACCAGAAACCGGTTTACCCCGGGATCATTGGCGGCGCGAAAACGCCACGCCAACCGCTGCGACATTGGCTGTCCGGCGGGTTCAGCGATGACACGAACCCCCAGCCCGGTCAGCGCGGACAACAGCTCGGCCGGGACGCTGGCATCGGCGTGAACACGCATCTGCCATCCTGGATAGACCTCTGGTGCCGCCAGCGCATTGTCCAGAACGCCCCGCAGATATCTGGGATCAGCCCCCCACAGCGCAAAGGTCAGCACGTTGCGCAGCCCGGGCCGCGCATCAAGTCCCGTGGTGTCAGCGGCAGGCAGCGACCAGCCAGCAGGCGGCAGACCCACCTGATCCTTAAGCGACAAGGCCCGGGTCCCGGCCGCAACGGCGCCGTTTGTATCGCCGGTTCGGTGCAGATTTGCGGCCAGCGTATCCCATGCACTTGCATCATCGGGCCGTATCGCGACATAACGGCGGGCGGCAAAGATCGCCTGATCCGCCTGCCCGCTGCGGGACAGACAGGCCGCAAGATTTCGCAGGATTTCCGGGTGGTCAGGGTGGTCGTGCAACCCCATAGCCAGAAACCGCGCAGCGGCGGCAGGATCGCCCGTCAAGAAAAGATAGTATGCCAATTGCAAGACAAGCGGCACCGGCTTTGGGGTGCTGGCGGCATTGATCGCGGCGAGCGTAGCTTGAATTGCGGGCTGCCGCGCGTTTTGTGCCCACAGGCCGATTGCGTCGGCGTTCCAGCCATCTGCGCCGGTCACGTCGCGCCCTCCATCACGTCGCGCCCCCATCACGTCGCGCCCGCAGTATCGGCAAGGATCGCGCCAGCGACCCGTTCGGCCCACTGCGCATACAGGTCAGGACCCGGATGAAACCCATCCGCCGCCATCAGCGTGCGATCTGTCGGTGCGAAATCCATCGGGATATGTCGGGTATGCGGACAGTCGAGGATCGCGTTTCGCAAGGCATTGTCGAACATCGCCGCCCGTCTTCCCAGCACCCATCGCAACGGCTGTGGCAGCACGGGAAACGCACCCATTGGCGGCAGACCCGACACCAGAATACGGCGTGCCCCCCGGGCGATCAACATATCCCACAGGCGGCGTTGTTGGTCCAGCCACCGGGTCAGCGGTGCCCCCTTGGTTACATCGTTCACCCCTAGCGCGGTCACGACAACATCCATCGCCGCGGGCGGCTCAGCGTACAAACGGGCCAGCGTCGTCGCGGTCGTGGCCCCGGTGCGGGCGATGACCTGCCAGCTTATGTGACGATGCAGGGCCAGACGTTTCACGATCTGGCCTGACAGCGCGTCGGATTGGTCCGTCACCCCGACCCCGGCAGCCGAAGAATCGCCCAGCACCAGCACCCTGACAGTCTGCCCCTGGCCACTGCGCCCTTGGCGCGGCCCGCCCGCCTCGGGCAAGATCAGCGCACGCCGTCGCACGACAACGGCCTGGACCAACAACAGGGGCGACAGGGCAAGGGCGATAGCCTGGTGGGTCATTGGGGCCGTTCGGGTTGTACGTGGACCAAGGTCAGCGGACTATCGGTCACGTCCGACCCAAGTGCAACAGGCCCCACGCCTGCCTGACTGGTCCCTATTCGGCCAGATCCTCGGGCAGAACAAGGTTCAGCACGATGGCGATGGCTGCGGCAGGCAACAGACCCGAGGTCAACAGGATCTGGGCGGTCTGGCCCACATGTTGAAGCGCCGAGGGCTCCAGCTGCAGCCCCAGACTGACCGAAAGCGCGGTGGCAAAGATCACCATGTTGCGGCGGTTCCATTTGACCTCTGACAACATGTTCACGCCCGAGGCACAGACCATCCCGAACATCACGATCACGCCGCCACCCAAGACGTTGATCGGCACAGTGTTGATCGCCGCGCCGATTTTGGGGATAAACCCACAGACAATCAGAAAGACGGCGCCGATGGTCACGACGTGGCGGCTCATCAGCCCGGTCATCGCGATCAGCCCGACGTTTTGGGAAAACGAGGTGTTGGGCAATCCGCCAAAAATCCCTGCCACGGCGGTTCCTGCACCGTCGGCAAAGGTCGCGCCGGAGATTTCCTTGTCCGTCGCCTCGCGTCCGGCGCCGCCTTTGGTGATACCCGAACAGTCGCCGACGGTTTCAATCGCCGACACGATGGCCATGAAACACATGCCCAGCACGATGGCCAGGTTGAACTCGAACCCCCACTTGAAGGGAACCGGCACCGAAAACACACCTGCCCGCGCAATGCTGGAAAAGTTGACCTGCCCCATGGTCCAAGCCACCACATAGCCCGCGATGATCCCGACCAACACTGCGGCCACAGCAAGAAACCCGCGCGCAAAGAACTTTATCGCCAGCGTCACCAGCACCACCACCAACGCAGGTGTCCACATGGCCAGGCTGCCGAATGCGGGCGTGCCCATCTTGGGTACGCCACCTGCCGCATATTGGATGCCGACCTTGACCAGCGCCAACCCGATCATCAGCACGATCAAGCCTGTGACCAGGGGCGGAAGCGCGTACCGGATACGCCCGACGACAAATCCCAGAAAAAAGTGAAACACACCGCCCAGCATGACCCCGGTCATCAACCCGGCAAGCCCCGCGGTGCCCAAGCCCGCAACGGCGGGAATCATGATCGGCACAAAGGCAAAGGACGTGCCTTGCACGATTGGCAGACGGGCGCCGACCGGGCCGATCCCGATGGTCTGAAACAGCGTCGCGATCCCCGCAAACAGCATCGACATCTGGATCATGTAGGTCATGTCTGGAAAGCCAAGCGCGCCCTGGTCCGACCCAAAGCCGATGCCAGCCGCACCACACACAATGATTGCGGGTGTGACGTTCGACACAAACATGGCCAGCACGTGCTGAATGCCCAAGGGCACCGCCTTGGCCAAGGGGGGCATGTAGTCGGGGTCGCGCATCTGCGCAGGGGTGCCGATGGAAATGTCTGCCATTGGGTGGTCCTTCTCCTGTCGTTCCATGAGAATGCAAAGCCAGGTCGACGACCAAGAACGCCGCCGAACTGGCCCGGATTTCCCGTCTTGATGCGGGATATGTCAGGCGGAAACCGTCCACGGGGACGGGTAATGGTGTTCTTGCAGATTGGGCGTCGGACCGATCCGGTCCACGACCGCGAACAGGCCCGGCGCGTGCAAGGGCGTCAGCACCCCATGCCAGACACCGCAGTGCAGGTTGATGCCCTGCGCACCATTGGTCAAAAAGGCGCGCGGCGTGGACGAGGGATCATCAGCGACGATTACCAGAAAGGGGTGCTGTGTCATCGGCAGGAAGGCTTGCGACCCCTCTGGGTGACGCTCGATCAGATCGAACGTGTACGGCAGGCTGCGTGGCTCGGCATGAAAGACCGAAACCCCGGCGCGCCCATCCGCACCGAAGTCAAGCCGCGCGCGATCGTGAAACCGGCCGCAGAGCCCTGCGTTGATAATCTTGTCGGGTGTGCCGCTGGCATCCAGCACATCGCCAAAAGGGGCAAAGGCAGCGGCGGTCAACGGCTGGGCAGTGATTGTGCGCGTCATGGCCTTTTGAGCTTTCTTGGGACTGATAAGCGGGGGCGTCAACACCAGAGGCCCCCTGAAAAGACGTGGGGGCAGGTGAAACCGGCGCGGTTACTTTGCCGGGCCAAAGGCTCCGGGTCCGCGCAATCTGGCGTGGCGGTTCACATCCTTGTAAAGCAGATATCTGAACGGGCCGGGGCCGGCGGCATAGCAGGCCTGCGGACAGTAGGCGCGCAACCACATGAAATCGCCCGCCTCTACTTCGACCCAGTCGGTGTTCAGTTTATAGACCGCCTTGCCTTCCAGAACGTACAGGCCGTGCTCCATCACATGCGTTTCCTCAAACGGGATCACGCCGCCGGGCTGAAATGTGACGATGTTGACATGCATGTCATGGCGCAGATCCTCGGGGTCCGCAAAGCGCGTGGTCGCCCAGCGGCCCTGAGTGTCAGGCATCGCGGTAGGTGTCAGGTCACGGTCGTTGGTGACGAACGCGTCCGGCGCGGCCAGGCCGGGGGCGGGTTCATAAAGCTTGCGCACCCAGTGGAAGCGGGCGGGCCCGTGGCCTTCGGCCCAAAGCCGCCAGCGTGTGTGCGGCGGGATGTAGGCATAGCCACCAGAGTCGAGTTCAAAGGTCGTCTCGCCGATCGACAGCGAAATCATCCCCTCGGTGACAAAGATCACATGTTCAGCGCCCGTTTCAGGGTCAGGCGCGTCAGAACCGCCGCCGGGGCCGACCTCCATCACATATTGACTGAAGGTTTCGGAAAAACCCGACATCGGGCGGGCGATCAGCCAAAGGCGGGTGTTGGTCCAGCCCGGCAGCGCGCTGGTCACAATGTCGGAAAACACGCCGCGCGGGATAAAGGCGTAGGCCGTGGTGAACACCGCACGTCCGGTCATCAGGTGGGTCTGGGGCGGCAGGCCACCTTTGGGGCTGTAATAGTCGATCATGGCAATAGATCCTTCAGACGCAGTTCGGCGATGCGTTCCACCTGCGCGCAGGCGGTGGTGAATTCGATGTCAGTGTCATTTGCAATGCGGGCGCGGAAGGCGGCAAGGATGCTGGCCTTGGTGTTGTCGCGCACGGCGATGATGAAGGGGAACCCGTGTTTGGCGACATAGTCGGTATTGAGCCGCTGGAACTCCCCGCGCTCCATGTCGGTCAACGCGTCAAGAGCGGCGCTGGCCTGTTCGGCAGTCGAATCCGCGGTCAGCCGTTTTGCTGCCGCCAGCTTGCCCGCAAGGTCCGGATGGGCGCGCAAGACGCCAAGGCGTTCCACGGCGCTGGCCGAGCGGAACATGCGCGCAAGTGCGTTGTGCAACCCGGTTGCAGTGTCATGCGCGGGGCCAAGCTCCAGATCGTGGGCGCGTTCGGCGATCCAGGGCGAATGTTCGAAGACCGACCCGTAGCGCGCGACAAAGGTGGCGCGGTCCATCTGGTGCGGCCGTTCGCGACGCTGATGCGGATGGGTGTTCGCCCAGTGTTCGGCAATCTCGATCCGGCGGGGAAACCACACGCCGTCGTGGCTGCGGGCATAATCAAGGAACCGTTTCAGCCCGGCAATCTTGCCCGGCCGACCGATCAGGCGGCAATGCAGGCCAACGCTCATCATCTTTGGCGCGCCGTCCATGCCTTCGGCGTACAAGGTGTCAAACGCGTCCTTGAGATATGAGAAGAACTGCTCGCCGGTGATGTAGCCCGGCGCGGTGGCAAACCGCATGTCGTTGGCTTCCAACGTGTAGGGAATGATCAGCTGATCGCGGTCACCGAATTCCATCC
>JAUSPL010000256.1 GCA_030656535.1 Gemmobacter sp. | reverse complement strand
GGATGGACGCGTGATCCACCTGCGGACCCCCGCTGACGCCCTGAACGCCGGGATTGCCATGGTGTTTCAGGAAACCAGCCTGGTGCCGTCGATGACGGTGGCGCAGAACCTGTTCATGGGCAACGAGCGCTTCTTCAACCGACTGCGCGGCATCAACATTGCCGCCCAGCAGTTCATGCAGTCTCTGAACTTTCAGGTCGATCCAACCGCATTGGTGCAGTCCCTGGGGGCGGCGAAAAAGCAGATGATCGAAATCGCGCGTGCCATGCTGTCGAATGCACGCATCGTCGTCTTTGACGAACCTACGGCGACCCTGACCCCGGAGGAGAAAAGGCACTTCTTTGATCTGGTCAAGACGCTCAAGGACCGGGGTGTGGCGGTCATCTTTATCAGCCATGCCTTGGAAGAGGCACTTGCGATTTCCGATCGCATCACGGTCTTGCGCGACGGTCGGCATGTGATCACAGACGACACCCCAAACTTTGATCGGGCCAAGATCATTCAGGCCATGGTCGGGCGCAGCCTGTCAGAAGAACTGTATGGCAAGAAGAAAGACTTTGTCCGTGCGCCCGGAGAGCGGATTTTGCAGGTCAGCAATCTGCGGATGGGCAATGTGGTGCGCAATACCTCGCTGTCGATCTTTGCGGGCCAGGTCACGGGAATCTTTGGTCTTGTGGGGTCGGGTCGTACCGAAACCTTCAAGATCGTGGCAGGCGCTCTGAAGCGCAACTATCTGAACGGTGGCGAGATTTTCATTCATGGCAGGCGTGTGCGCTACCGTGTGCCGGCCCAGAGCCTGCGCGAAAAGGTGACCTACATCACCGAGGATCGCAAGATTGAAGGTTTTTTTGAAACCATGTCCATCAAGGCCAACATCTATATGGGCAAGCTTGCCAAGGCCGGGTGGCGCGGCTTCTGGCTGCGCCGTGCGGACATGGACAAGATCGGCCAGGAGTGGAGCGAGGCCTTGCACATTCGCGCCGTCAGCAAGGACGCCAAGGTGATTGAACTGTCAGGCGGCAACCAGCAAAAGGTGGTGATTGCCAAATCCCTGATCCAGGAACCTGACCTGATCATCTTTGACGAACCGACCCGCGGTGTCGATGTGGGGGCGATTGCAGAAATCCACCAGATGATCAATCGTCTGGCCGAAGAGGGCAAGGCGGTGGTGGTCATCTCGTCTTACCTGCCCGAGGTGATGCAACTGTCAGACCGCGTGCTGGTTTCGCGTCAGGGCCGGATCGTCGAGGAATTTTCGCCTCTGACGGCGACCGAGGAAAACCTGATGTATGCGGCCGTGCATTAGGCGATGCAGGCGCGCCCAGCCTTTGGGGGCCCACATTCATCGCGCGATATGGTGGCGCGCGCGGGCAAAGCTGTCGTGCAGCTCGGCCAATCCGGCTTTTTCCGGGTCGCGACAGAAGGCGGCGAGGGTTGCGATGCAATCGGCGGGAATTGCCTCTTGTGCAGCCGTCAGCGTCAGCCGGGTTTGCAGATCGGCATAGTCATAGGCATAGTCCGCCGGGGTCATGGTGCAGACATCGGTCAGATTGCCGCCATCTGCCAACGCAAGCTCGATCCGGCAGCACAGGGTCGGCACCGAAGGATCGGCGATCAGATCAACCCGTGCCATCAGGGCGTTGATCTCGGCGTCGTGATAGGCGGTCATCATCTGCATCGACGGTGCGCCGCGCAGCAGGGTTTGGGCGATGCAGAACGGAATGCTCATCAGTGTGCCGCCGATGGTGGAAAACGGGCCTTTGCTGTCCATCCCCGCATAGCCGCATTCATAGGGGTTCATCCGCACGACCGCGCCCCTGATCGCCCGGCCCGCCAACTCGTCGCGCAAGCGCAGGGCCGCGGTCACCGGCGTCTGGTTGAATGCGCAGACCGGGAAGGGTTTGAAGGCGACGCGAAGGGTTTGCCAGTCGCGCCCGATCTTTTGCCCGACCTGCGCCGGGTCAAGGCTGCGCTGGGCAAAGGCCTGCGCCAGACCCTTGGTGCCCTCATAGCCTTCGCGGATGCTGACCGATCCGGCGCGCGCCAGTTCTGCCGCCGTCCACCCGGCCTGCGCGGTGGCCCCGACCTGATATCGCCATTCATCGGTGCCTTCGCTGAAGGTCTGCAAAACCCCGCCCGAAAACGAAACAGCATTGCCAAGGGCCGCACAGATCGCCGCAGGGGGCATCCGGTACAGCCGCGCGACCGCCGCCGCTGCCGCACTTGCGCCAAAAAGGGTGGTTGCCCGAAAGCCGCGCGGTGTGGTGTCGGGGGCAAGCAATTCTTCAAACAGGCCGCCGGTTTCATAGCCTGCGATCATGGCGGGGATCAGATCGTCGATGTCGCCGCGGCCGCTTTCGATCAACGCCATCAGCAGCGGGATCATCACCGCACCCAGATGGGCCGCACCACAGGTGTCTTCCTGACCCCGGCCGTGGAACAACGCGCCATTGGCCAACGCGGCCCCCGTGACACTGGATCGGCCGCCATCCCCCAGCAAGGTCGCCTCACCCGGGCCTGCGTACATCGCCCGCGCCGCACGCCTTGCGACGGGTTCATAGGGCGTGGCCAGACCCGCCATCGCTATGCCATAGCCGTTCAGCAGGCAGGCCTGTGCCTTGTCCCAGACCGGGGTGGGGATCGTGGTGCGATCCAGTCCGGCCACGAACTGCCCAAGGTGTTCTGCAATCGTCATCCTCGCCTCCGCTCCCGTGATGTGTTTGCCCCATGCTAAGGCTGCAAAATCCGCGAGGTCAACATATTTGATAATTGACTCAGAATTCATTTATGCCATGTTTGGCGCAGAGAACTGAGGGGGGACGCTATGTCAACTGCAGCGCAGCTTGCGGGTAGGATCGTTGTGGTGACCGGCGGGGCAAGCGGTATTGGTGCGGCATGCGCCGAAGTGGCGGCGGCGCGCGGGGCGCGTGTGGCGATCCTGGATCACAACCTGGAACAGGCCCGCGCAGTGGCGGCCCGGATCGGTGGCATGGCGTTTCATGTCGATGTGACCCAGGAACAAAGCGTTGTCGATGCGGTCGCGGCGGTCGAACGCGACATGGGGCCAATCGCCGGGGGGATCACTTCGGCCGGTATCGTGCAAACGCCAAAGCCTCCGTCCGAGCTGGAGATGGATGTGTTCGATCGCATCTATCAGGTCAACTTTCGGGGGACCTACCTCAGCTTGCGCGAGCTGGCCAAGCACATGTTGCCGCGTCGGGCCGGAAGCCTTGTGGCGCTGAGTTCCATCACCGCGCGGCGGTCCACCCCGCTGCATGCCTATGGACCCGGCAAAGCTGCGGTGACAAACCTTGTCGGCGGGCTTTCTGCCGAATGGGGCAGGGCGGGTCTGCGGGTCAACGCGATCGAGCCCGGCTACACCCGCACGCCGGCACTTCAGGCGCAGATCGACCTGGGTCATCGTGATGTCGGGTTGATGAACGACAATTCGACGCTTGGCCGGATGGTTGAACCATCAGAGGTCGGAACCGTGGCGGCATTCTTGCTGTCGGACGATGCCTCGGCGGTGACCGGCGTTTCGATGCCCGTGGATGCAGGGTTTTGTCATGTCGGGTCATGGAGTCCCTATGGCGGGGTGCGGCGCCATTGACGGTCGCGCAGCTGATCGGACGAAAGAGTAGGCCCCCGGATGACCAGTGACAGCAAATCAGGCACAACATCTGATCGGACATCCGAAGCCTTGGCCAACGCCCCGGTCGATGCATTGAAAAGCATCTACCGCCGCGCAGTGAAGATACGTGAAGCAGAGCGCAGCCTGCAATCGCTGTTTGCTGACGGCCTGGTGCCGGGCTTTTTACACCTGACGATCGGGCAAGAGGCTGTGGCCTCTGCCGTGTCGGAATGGCTTGGCGATGGTGATACGGTGTCGTCCAATCACCGGGGCCACGGCCATACCTTGGCCAAAGGCGTCGATCTGACCGGCTTTTTCGCCGAGGTTCTGGGCCGCGCCAGTGGCATCTGCGGCGGGCGGGGCGGGTCCATGCATGTGGCCGATCTGCGGCTTGGGATGCTGGGGGCCAATGGGATTGTCGCGGCCGGTCTGCCAATCACCACCGGCAGCGCGCTTGCGTTGAAGCTGCGCGGGCGGGGCGAAATTGCCGTGGTCTATTTCGGCGATGGCGCACTTGCCGAAGGTTTGGTGCATGAATGCCTGAACATCGCCAAGCTGTGGTCTTTGCCGGTGCTGTTTGTCTGTGAAAACAACGGATGGTCTGAATTCAGCCCGACGGCGCGGCAACTGGCTGTGCGGCTTCAGGACCTCGCGTCGGCCTTTGGGATCGCATATTTGCAGGTGGACGGCAACGACATGCTGGCCATGCACGATGCGGCAGGGCAGGCCATCGCCCGGATGCGGCAAGAGGGTATTCCGCACATCCTGGAATGCGCGACGACACGGGTGCGCGGCCATTTCGAGGGCGACAAGCAGGACTACCGCCCCGAGGGTGAAGCGGGTGAAATGTCGGCCCGCGATCCGATCGTGATCGGTCGGGCGCGGCTGGCCGATCTTGGTGTCGATGCAGATTGGATCGCGGCAGCGGATGCCGAAGCCGCCGCAGAAAACGCGCGGGCATTGCAGGCGGCCCTTGCCGCGCCGACGCCAGATGTTGCCAGCCTTCTGTTCGATGTCTACACCCCGAAAGGCGGGCCCCATGGCTGAGCAACGCTATCTCAAGGCAATCAACCGCGCCCTGGATGATGCGATGGCCGCCGACTCTTCGGTCATCTTGATCGGAGAGGATGTCGGTGCGGCGGGTGGGGCGTTCAAGGCGACGCGTGGGCTGTTGGACACCTATGGTCCCGCGCGGGTCTACGATGCCCCCATTGCCGAAGCTGCGATCACGGGCATTGCGGTGGGGGCGGCGTTGTCGGGGCTGCGACCCGTGGCCGAGATCATGTTCATGGATTTCGTCACGCTGTCTATGGACATGCTTGTCA
>JAUSPL010000254.1 GCA_030656535.1 Gemmobacter sp. | reverse complement strand
GCAAGCTGGCGCTGGAATGGCTGTGGCGCATGCTGTCTGCGCCACGCAGATTGGGGCCGCGCTATGCGCGCTGTGCGGCGATCTTGCCCGGACAGATGGTTGCAGCGCTGGCCCTCAGGCGCGCGAAATAGCGTTCACTTGTACTCGATGATCTTTGCTTTGCGGCCCCGGATCTTCCCCAGATGATAGCCCATGACGCCAAGCGCCTCTGGCAGTTTGCCGATGACGGTAAAGGCAGCTGCCGTCCAGCCCATCCGCGGTGCCAGACGTGCGACCTGTGCCGGATAGGTCAGCCATAAGACCGCACCAACCGGATGAACCAGACTCGCGGTCGCTGCGATCAGCGGCAAGACCAGTCCCCACACCACGGCGCGCCGGGTTTCGCGCACCCAATGGCGTTCTGGCCCGTCCCCGTGCAAGGCCGCGCCTTCGGCAAAGGCGTGGCCCGCGCGACGAGTGCGCCGCCACCATTGGCCAAAGCGGGTCATCGCCGCATCGTGCAACGTCATCTCTGCATCCAGTCGCCAGACCTTCCAGCCTGAACGACGAAGCCGCAAACACAGATCAGGCTCTTCGCCCGCGATCAGGGCGGCATTGTACCCCCCGACTGCGGTCACCGCCACGGCGCGCATCAGGGCATCGCCCCCGCAGGCCGTTGCCGGTCCAACCGGCGTATCCCATTCGCGGTCACACAGCGCGTTATAGACCGATGCCTCTGGAAAGCGTTCCCGCCGCCGTCCGCACGCCACAGCCACGTCCGGGTTGTCGTCCAGGAACCCGATCGCGGTCGCTACCCAGTCGGGCGCCACGGTGCAGTCGCCGTCGACAAATTGCAGGTACTCTGGTGTCCCATCTGCAAGAGCGCCCGCAACGCCCGCGTTGCGCGCCCGCGCCGCTGTAAAGGGCTTCTCCATGTTCAGCGCGACGACCTTGGCACCCAAGGCCGCAGCGCGGTCCGCAGACCCATCGGATGACCCACTGTCGACATAGATGATTCGGCGAACTTGCCCGGTCAGCGACCTCAGACAGGCGATCAGCCGGTCACCTTCATTGCGGCCAATCACTATGGCGTCAACGATCCGACCCGGTTCGGGGGTATTGTTTCCAACTGGTTCAAGGGCCTGTTGCGATGCGGTCACAATTCATCCCTTGTCTGGCTGAGAACACGCCAAGTCTATGCCATAAAAGAGGAAAACACCACGTCAACACGGCTGCGTCGGTGCCCGAGGCTTTCTTTGCCGGTCGGGTTCTGCTAAACGTCAGTTGGATGGGCGGGGGCCCGGACAAAGTCGACTATATACGGCGTGCCACGGCGCAGTCGTTTCGTCAAAAGCTATTCCGGGTCTTGCCTGCTGAAACGCGGGTAGAAACAGACCGCGTCCGGGCGATGACCGGTACGCAACAGGAAAGTGCGCGAGGAATGGGCCTGGGCAGATCTTTTTTACAGACCGCCGTTCTGGACGGCGCGGTGAGAGACGCTCCGATGGCAAAGGAACTGTTCAAAGGCAATCCAGACAAGCGCCCAGTGACCGGGTCGTCGGTTTCTGTTTTCCGGTACCACCGTCAGGCCGATCAGGTTCCCGCCGGTGCAGCCGCGCCCGTACCCACACCGCCGATCTTGATGCCGCGCCGGGCCAATCCGACCCGCATATGGGAAGGTCTGCCGGCCCACGCGCTGGATCAGGCTACAGCTGACGCCCATCACCTGATCATTGCGCACCAAGATGATCCGGTTGGCACGATGTTCGATATCCTGCGGACCCGCATGACTCAGGCGCTTGAGGAGCGCGGCTGGACGCGCATCGCGATCTGCGGGCCCACCGTCGGGTGCGGCGCATCCTTCGTGGCCAGCAACCTTGCGCTAAGCCTTGCCCGCAGGCCCAGCAGCCGTACCGTGCTGGTGGACCTCGATCTGGCGACACCGCGTCTGGCGACAGTGTTCGGGGCGCCGCAGGTTGGCCCGTTGCGCGACATGCTGACCGGCGATCAACCGATCGAATCGCATATGCTGCGGGTGGGCGGCAATCTTGCGCTTGCGTTGAACGGGCGAAGCGAACTTCAGGTGTCAGAGCTGCTGCAAGAGCCGTCAACCATCGACACGCTGGACGCCCTGTCGCAGGATCTTGTGCCGGATGTCGTGCTGTATGACATGCCGCCAGTGCTGGGTTCTGATGCTGTGCTGGCGTTCTTGCCGCAGGTTGACGCGGTCTTGCTGGTGGCGGATGGCACGCAGACCCAAGCGGAACACATCCGCGAATGTGAACGGCTTTTTTCGAACCGCACCGAATTGCTGGGTGTGGTGCTGAACCGGTCCGAGGACCGTCCGCCCAAAAAAGCCCGGACCCGCAGCTGAGATCGATTTGAAACATCAAACATCGTTCGGACAATACGGGCGCAGACAGGCACGACGGCAATGGGAAATATTCAGTCACTCCAAGACATCATAAGCATCGTACGACGCCGGTTGCTTCCCATCCTTGCCATCAGTCTGGTCGGGACAATCGCAACTGTCTATGTCGCGCTGGGCTTGCCCAGCAGCTATGAAGCGTCGGCCGTCATCCAGATCGAGGTGTCGCGCGTTGCCGAGGATTCCTCGGCGACCGTCGCAACGCAGATCCCCACAGCCCAGCGGTTGCAACTGATCGAACAACGGCTGATGACGCGTGCGGCTCTGTTGGATCTGATTGCGGCACATGGGTTGTTTTCCGACGCTCCGCAGATGACAGAGTCAGAGAAGATCCTGGCATTGCGACGGGCGTTGCGCCTTGAAAACGTCACGGCCGGGGCGCTTCCTTATGGCGCGCAACCCGCGATTTCGGCCTTGCTGATAACTGCAACGATGTCACAGGCCCAACAGGCGGCCGATGTTGCCAATGATCTGGCCAATCGGCTTCTGGCTGTCAGTGCGCGGCGGCAATCCGACCGTACCCGTGAGACGTTGGAGTTCTATGCACTGGAGGAACAGCGTGTTGGCAGCGCGATGGCCCAGTTGGAAGCAGAAATCACCGCCTTCAAGAATGAGAATATCGACTCGTTACCAGATGGGCTGGAAACCCGGAGGGATGAGATCATCCGTCTGGAGGAACGGCTGACTGAAGTCGACCTGCAGCTTTTGAACTTCAACCGTGAACGCGACAGCCTGCTGCAAAACCGCAATCCCCGCGCCATCGAGCAGCGGCAGATCGACGCGCTCGACCTGCAGATCGCATCGGTCCAAGGTCAACGCCCGGCGATCCTTGACCGGATTGCTGCGGTGGAACGGTCCATCGCGCGGGCACCCAGTGTCGAAACCATGCTTGGCACTTTTGCCCGGCGCCTCTCCGAGCTGCAAGATCAGTATAGTGTCATCAACCGTCGTCGCGCAGAGGCCGCCACTTCGCAAAGACTTGAGGCGAACCAGCAGGCCGAGCGATTTGAGTTGTTGGAGCCAGCTGTCGTGCCAGACTACGCTCTGAGTTCCGGTCGCAAGAAGGTCTTGGTCTTTGGCGTCTTTGCCAGCATTCTGGCGGCACTGGGCGTTGCATTGATCCAAGAGGTCTTGAATCCGGTGTTGCGGTCTGCGCGGCAATTGGAGCGTGCGTTGAACATGCGGCCCGTCATCTCGATACCCGTGATGGACGCGCCCCGGCACAGATCAGCCAAGCAATAGATTTTCGGGGGCAACCCGGGCGAACCACCGTCTGTGCCGACGTGCCAAGCACCGGCATCAATTGCAGAAGGCCCGCCTCAGTCCAAGGGCGGGCCTTTTGCATTCAGGATAGGCAGATTTAGCTGCCGGTCCCGTTCAGCACCACGCTAACCGTACGCGCCAGCACCGCAATGTCGGTGGACAGCGACAGATCCTGCTCATAGGCGTTGTCATATTGCGCACGGGCCGCAAAGGTTGTCTTGCCGCGTCCGGCCGTCTGCCAGTACCCGGTGATTCCCGGACGGACAGCATAATACGCCGTGCTCGGGTACAACGAAGTCTGGCAGGTCATCATCGGGCGCGGACCGACAAGGCTCATGTCACCCAGGAACACGTTCCAAAGCTGCGGAAGTTCGTCCAATGACGATTTACGCAGGAACTGACCAAAAGAGGTGATGCGCGGATCGTTGCGCAGCTTTTGCGTTTCGTCCCATTCGCGTCGGGCTTCGGGGTCCGACGCCAGATGGTCTTCCATACGGGCATCAGCGTCCACGACCATGCTGCGCAGTTTCCACATGCGGAACACCCGGCCACCCTTGCCTACCCGATCCTGAGTATAGAATGGCCGCCCGCCACTGCGCGCCACTGCGATTGCCAGACCCGCGACGAGGGGCAACACAAAAGGCGCGGCCAGCAGCACCAGCGACATATCCAGCGCGCGTTTGAAGCCGCGCCGATATACACCATTATCACGGTACGTAGTATCGTGCTGCGACGCAGCGTCAACGTGCTGCGACAAATCCGCATCATGAATAAATTGCGTGAACTGAGCGGTCATTATGCTTTACTTTCGAACAATCGTAACTCGCGTCATGCCCAAAAAACGTCATGCCTCCCTTGGAAAGGTGCTGCGTTGTCGGCGGCGGCACCAATATCTTTGGGGTTTCGCGATCTGATATTCCGGGCGGTCTACGACGAAGTACGTCCACATCGTTAGGAATCATTTTACCCTGTTTTTTCTCTTGAACGAACGGAAAAATCGGGGTTTTTCGATCACTTAGTGGCTTACTTGGCGTCCGATGTCGCTAAACGGTCAACACATTTCAGACATACCTTTGCCTGTTTCAACCGTGGGTTTATCCGCCATTTTGGCACCATCCAAATGCGGGATTCGGCGATCTGGCTGATTCGGTGTGGTATCGTCGGCAAATCCGCTGCTGACCAACCGCGTGAGGGCAGCATTTCGCTGCGGCGCAGAAATTCTATGTTCGGTGCAAACGTTTTGGACCTTCGCGCGATTGTTTCCAGTCCCGTGGCAATCGCTTGGATAGCCTGAAAATGAAAAACGCCGCAGGATCACCTGCGGCGCGGTCATTCACTTTGGATGACGCCGGATCAGTTCCGCGCGTGCACCATCGTCGGACGATAGGACGGTTTAGGGCGGCTTGCCCGGAGGGCCCCAATGGCGATGATTACAAGTGCACCCGCCAGCCCCATCACGGCATAGGCCGCCAAGGCCCACAAAACCCCATGCCCCAAAATCAGGGTCACTCCGAATGACACCAAACCTGAGGTGATCCCGGCGAGAATGCTTGCAATGGCCATTCCGTTATCCCTCAACCTGATTCTCTTGAGATGCCACTTTCTTGATGGTTAACAGGCTAGGCGGGCATTGCGGCATAATCTGGGCAATCTTCGCGCATTCCTGCGGAAGTTGTATTGGCGGCCCTGAGTCGTAAGAAATGGGGCGCTTCAAACGACCTTGGCAAAGCCAAGCGATCTGGTGCATGTGGTTTCTGCGTAAGGGATCTGCGTGCCACCGCAGCCAGACTGATCGCCGAGGCTTCACCATACCGCGCTTGCTGGGCTATGACGTTCCCGGTCAGGTCATGCACCGAGAATGGGGGGTTGATCCGATCTGCCATATCTGCGAACGCCGTCCGAATCTGGCGTCTCGGGTTGGTCCAGTCATACAGGGTAGTCGCCCTTTGCAGGATTTCAGACATTGCCACCACACCGTTCAAACCATCAGAGGTCCTGAAAGCCCAACCGTCAAGCCAGTACAGCGCAAGATATTGGGGGCGGGCTGTCCCCAGCCCGCAAGATCAAGGGAAACGGCAGTTGACTTGATCCCGCCCAGACCAGACCATGCCCGCCCAGTCAGAATCACCGGATCTCAATGCGTTTCAATCGCCTTCGCCTGAATGGTTTCAAAAGCTTTGTGGATCCCACCGATCTGGTGATTCACGAAGGCCTGACGGGTGTCGTCGGCCCGAACGGGTGCGGCAAATCCAATCTGCTTGAGGCTTTGCGCTGGGTGATGGGGGAAAACCGGGCATCTGCCATGCGCGGCGACGGGATGGAGGATGTGATCTTTGCGGGCACAGCAACCCGCTCTGCGCGGCATTTCGCCGAAGTCGCGATCACCATCGACAATTCGGACCGGCTGGCGCCGTCGGGTTTCAACGATTCCGACACGCTGGAAATCATCCGCCGCATCACGCGCGACGCAGGGTCCGCATATCGCGCCAACGGCAAGGATCTGCGCGCCAAGGATGTGCAGATGCTGTTCGCCGACGCCTCTACCGGGGCGCATAGCCCGGCCTTGGTGCGGCAAGGGCAGATTTCCGAACTGATCAACGCCAAGCCGCGCAACCGTCGCCGAATCCTGGAAGAGGCCGCCGGGATCTCGGGCCTCTATCAGCGCCGGCACGAGGCCGAACTGCGGCTGAACGCGACCGAGCAAAACCTGCTGCGGGTTGACGATGTGATCGAGCAACTGGCAGCACAACTGGCGACGCTGTTGAGGCAGGCCCGGCAGGCGGCGCGGTATCGCGAAATCGGCGCCGATCTGCGCCGCACCGAAGGGTTGCTGCTGTTTCGCCGTTGGCATGAGGCCGACCAGACCCGTCTGGCCGCGCACACTGCGCTTGTCGAAGCGACCCGTGCTGCGGGCATCGCCGAAATGGGCGCGCGATCTGCGACCCGCGCCCGCGCCGCAGCCGAAGACGCCATGCCGCCAAAGCGCGAAGAGGAAGCCATAGCAGGCGCCATCCTGCAACGGCTCAAGGTACAGCGTGACGCCCTGGCTGAACAGGAATCGCGCGCACGCGAGGCCGTGGAAACCTTGCGCGGACGCATTGCGCAGCTGTCTCGTGACATTGACCGCGAAGCCGGGCTTAACCGTGATGCGGGCGAAACCATAGCCCGGTTGGAATGGGAGTTGGAGCAATTGGCCCGCGCGGGCGAAGGCCACGAAGACCGTCTGGCTGAACTTGCCGAGGCGGCGCGTGAGGCCGCCACGCTTTTGGCATCGCGGGAATCGGACCTTGCCGAGGCGACCGAGGATGCCGCCCGCCTGTCTGCGCGCCACCAGTCTGCCCAACGCCTGTTGGCCGATACCACGGCCACCCTTGCCAAAGCGCAAGCCGAGGTCGATCGTGCTGCCCTTGCGGCCGAAGCTGCCGAAGAGGCGCTTGATCGCGCGTCAGAAAGCTTTGCCGCCGCCGAGGATGCGCAGGGGGAAGCCCTTGCAAGCGCCGAAGAGGCCGAGGAACGCCTGTCCGACACCGAAACTGCCCGCGCCGATGCGCAATCTCTGGAGGCCGATGCCCGCGCCGCCCGGTCGTCCGCCGAGGGCGAGGCGAATGCGCTGAGAGCCGAAGTCGCGGCGCTGGCAAAGCTGGTTGAGCGCGAGTCGCAGGCAGGAACCCAGCTTCTGGATCGGGTTCAAGTGGAGCCGGGGTATGAATCGGCGCTGGGTGCAGCCTTGGCTGACGATCTGCGCGCGCCGGAAACCACCGATGGCGCTTCAGGCTGGGTGTCCTTGCCAGATTACGACAACGCGCCCGACCTGCCCCCAGGTGCCGCGCCCTTGATCAACCGGGTGATCGTGCCCGCCGTGCTGTCGCGCCGCATTGTCCAGATCGGCCTTGTGGACCGGGCCGACGGCCCCCGGCTGCAACCCATGTTGCGCCCGGGCCAGCGGTTGGTCAGCATTGACGGTGACTTGTGGCGTTGGGACGGATTCCGCGCTGGGGCAGAGGATGCCCCGTCTGCTGCTGCGCAACGTCTGCGACAACTGAACCGTCTTGTCGCCCTGAAACGTGAT
>JAUSPL010000232.1 GCA_030656535.1 Gemmobacter sp. | reverse complement strand
TGATGGCGCAAGACATGCCCGACGACCCATTCCACCATGCCCTCGGTCAGCGCAGGGTCCACCATGCGGCACAGCGGTTGCGTCAAGGTCGGGTTGCCCACGACCCTTTCCACGCCGGCCCAAAGGTTCAACACCGCTTTCAGCCGAACGAAAGGAGAGAAATCGCTGACATCGGCCTTTGGCGCAAAAACAATGTAGTCGACGGTCGACGGGTCGCCGGGTTCGCGTGACAAATCCACGCTCAGTCCAAGTTCGGCAAACGCCTGCCGCAACGGGGCCTCATATTCGACCCAGCGCTCCAGCCCTGCACCAAAGTAAACGCGAACAGCCATTTTCTCGTCCTTTTCTCATGCCGCCAACTCCCGCAGCTCTTCTCTTGCCATGAACGCGGGCGGCGTGGCGCAAACCGAGCCGATCCGGCCCCCGGATCGGCGAGACAAGAACAGTGGCGCGGAACGCGCCTCCGCCAGATCACCGTCCCTGCCGGCCCCCCACGTCTGGTATTTAGTCTTCGTCCACCACCCGAAACAGCGACGGCACCGCAGGACAGGGCGTCAGCGCATTCCCCACGACATCCGACAGCCGCACCTGATGCAAGTAAACATAAACATGCGCCGACAGACCTTGCCACAACCGATTGGTCAGCGACTGCGCCCGGCTGCCCGAAGATCCACCCGTCGCACCCGCGCCGGTATGCATGGCAGATACGGTCTCATCCACCGCCTCAAGGACCTCGGACACCCGGATTGCATCGGGCGAGCGTGCCAGCCGATACCCGCCCCCCGGTCCCCGCACCGCCTCGACCAGCCCGGCCCGACGCAATTTGACAAACAGCTGCTCCAGGTAGGGTAGCGAAATGTCCTGCCGCTTGGAAATCTCGGCCAGCGACACCCGGCCCTGTGCACCATCCAGTGCCAGATCAGCCAGAGCCACCATCGCATAGCGCCCCTTGGTGGATAGTTTCATCGCCCATTCCCCCGTTTTCACCCGCAAACCGCCGCATCCCGGCAGCCGAAGCGGCCCCTGACCATTGACGTCTGCAACAAGGGGCCTTAACTCAAATCAAGTCCCGTCGGAAGTCTTCTGACGGGTCATAGTGATTTACAGACATTCCGCCACATGGTGCCCGCACCGGGTAGGGATGCACAGGGAAAGACAGGCGCACAGAATGCCCGAAGTGATATTTCCCGGCCCCGAGGGCCGCCTTGAAGGCCGCTATCATCCTCAAAAGGACCGTGATGCGCCGATAGCCATCGTGCTGCATCCCCACCCGCAGTTCGGCGGCACGATGAACAATCGTGTCGTTTATAACCTTCACTATACCTTCTACAATCTGGGTTTCACCGTCTTGCGGTTCAACTTTCGGGGTGTGGGGCGGTCACAGGGCGAATACGATCAGGGCATCGGCGAATTGTCCGATGCAGCCTCGGCGCTTGATTACCTGCAATCCATGAACCAGAACGCCAAACACTGCTGGGTTGCGGGCTTCAGCTTTGGCGCCTGGATCGGGATGCAGCTGTTGATGCGGCGCCCCGAAATAACCGGCTTCATCTCGGTCGCGCCGCCCGCCAACATGTATGACTTCAGCTTTCTTGCGCCCTGCCCGGCGTCGGGGCTGATCATCAACGGCAGTGCAGATCGCGTGGCGCCGCCCAAGGACACCGTCAATCTGGTGAACAAGCTTCACGAGCAAAAGGGCATCACCATCACACATACCGTGGTCGATGGGTCCGGTCACTTCTTCGAGGATGAAGAATCCCATATGAAGCCGATGATCAACACTGTCAGCACCTATGTGAAGCGCCGCCTGACCGAGGGGACGCGCTGATCCATGGCGTTGATCGAGGACCTGGCCAATGCCCTTTCGGGTGATGTCATCAAGGCGATGACGGAAACCGGCGATGACAGGCTTCATGAACGCGTTGCGAAATCCATCGGGGCCATGTCGCCAACGATGGAAGAAGCGTTCATGACCTCGATGCGGGTGCGTCTTGCCGAACGGCGGGGGCGGCAGTTCTTTGACTCAGAGTTGTCCAAACTGCGCACCGAGCGCGCCGCAGCGAAAAAAGAATGACCGGAGCAACCGCCAGCGACCGGATTACCGCCCAGATGGCATTCCTGTCAGAGGCCGACCGGCTCAAGTCCATCTCGCGGGCGACAACCTTGTGTGATGCTTCGCGACGCGAAAACTCGGCCGAGCACTCCTGGCATCTGACACTTTATGCCTTGGTGCTGGCCGATCAGGCCGCACCCGGTGTGGAGATCAACCGGGTGCTGCGGATGCTGATCTTGCATGATCTGGTGGAAATCGACGTAGGTGACGTGCCGATCCATTCCGCAAATGGCTCCGCGCATGGATCACAAGCGACACGCGCCGCAGAATCCAGCGCCGCTGACCGGATATTCGGCTTGCTGCCCCCCGATATCGGATCTGCGTTCCGCAGCCTGTGGGAAGAATTCGAGGCCGCAGAGACACCTGACGCGGTCTTTGCGAAATCACTGGACCGCATGCAGCCCGTGATGGCCAATCTGGCGTCTGATGGCGGCACATGGATCGAATATCAGGTCACACATGATCAACTGGATGCGCGCGTCGGATCAAAGATTGCGCGCGGAGCACCTGCCTTGTGGGACTGGCTGCGCGACCGCACCCTGGCGTGGTTTTCAAGCCGCTAAAGGGGGACCGGCGCGAAGCTGCGGGTGGGCTGGGGAACTTTTTCCTCTGCGGATATCGTCCCCAGAAACACGAATGCCGCATGGCAGCATGGCAAGGGCGCGACGAAATCTCTTCAGGTCGGGTCTCCGCCGCTGACTGGCCCGCCTGCGATCCATGACAAGTCCCCCGTTGCCAGTCACCTTGGCGGGCTGACCCGCAAGCCGGGGTCATCCGGCTACGACACGGCGCATCCTGCGCTGGCATTTAAGGTCGCACCCCGAGCAATCTTGCGCAGGGATCGGCACCAAAAGCACGCGCGCTGAAGCGCATGATAGCAGCAAACCAACAGCGTCAGGCGCAACTGATCGGCAGAGGCGACTCGCCAAATCCTCTGCAGTCGTGTATGCGCGGCAGCGCAGCATAAAAGGCAGAGACATGGACCTTCGCAATATCGCGATCATCGCGCACGTTGACCACGGCAAAACGACCTTGGTGGACGAGCTTCTGAAACAGTCGGGCACCTACCGCGAAAACCAGGCCACGACCGAACGGGCGATGGACAGCAACGACATCGAGCGCGAGCGCGGGATCACCATCCTCGCCAAAGCGACGAGCGTGGAATGGAAAGGTGTCCGGATCAATATCGTCGACACCCCCGGCCACGCTGATTTCGGCGGCGAGGTGGAACGCATCCTGTCGATGGTTGACGGGGTTTGCCTGTTGGTCGACGCCGCCGAGGGCCCGATGCCCCAAACGAAATTCGTTCTTGCCAAGGCACTTGCACTGGGCCTGCGCCCGATTGTGGTGGTCAACAAGGTCGACAAGCCCGACGCAGAACCAGACCGCGCCCTGAACGAGGTGTTCGACCTGTTCGCAAACCTTGGCGCGGATGATGACCAGCTGGACTTTCCGCATGTCTATGCTTCGGGCCGTTCGGGCTGGGCCGACCTGACACTGGACGGACCACGCAAGGATCTTGGCGCGCTGTTTGACATGATTGTCGCGCACAACAAGGCACCCAAGCAGATCTCGCGCGCGGCGGAGCCGTTCCGCATGCTGGCGACCACGCTGGGCTCGGACCCGTTCATCGGCCGAATCCTGACCGGACGTGTCGAATCAGGTCGCTTGACCGTCGGCGAATCGCTGAAGGCGCTGACCCGTACCGGCGACCGTATCGAACAATTCCGCGTCTCCAAGATTCTCGCGTTCCGCGGTCTGGGCCAACAGCCCATCGAGGTGGCCGAGGCAGGTGACATCGTCACCATCGCCGGCATGACCAAAGCCACCGTAGCCGATACCCTGTGCGCGCTGGAAATCGAAACCGCCCTGCCCGCCCAACCGATCGACCCGCCGACCATCAGCGTGACCTTCGGCATCAACGATTCGCCCCTCGCCGGCAAGGATGGCACCAAGGTGCAGTCCCGCGTCATCCGCGAGCGGCTGATGAAAGAGGCCGAGTCCAACGTGGCCATCAAGATCGAGGACACGCCGGGCGGCGACGCTTTTGTCGTGTCGG
>JAUSPL010000230.1 GCA_030656535.1 Gemmobacter sp. | reverse complement strand
ATCAGACATCGGGGCCTTTCAGACTGCCCTGCGCATGCGGCCGCCCCTTGCGCCCCCAGCCCACCAGGACGTCCGCGGCAGGTTTCGACACGAACACCGCGGCGGTCAGGCTTGGTCAAACAGAAATGCGACACGTCAAGGGCAAAGCATCGACGGACATGTCCAGACTACGGTCCCGCCGCACAACGGTCAACCGGATGGTTGAATATCCTCGCATGTGCCGCGACGCGGCAAACCGGGGGGATCGGCGTGATATCCCGAATCCGAAAATGATTTTTATCATTTATTTTCATGCGGTTGATCCATCACGCTATTGCGATATGCCTGCTTGACTCAGGCAGACGCCCTCCGTAGGTTGCGCCGACTGCAACAAGGGGTCCCGGTATGGCAGACGATCCCGATCCACAGCACCTCAAGGCGCTGGAACAGCGGATCGCGGCTGCCGCCAAAAAGTCCGCTCCGCGTGCCCAAGGGGCAATGCATGGGCTGGGCCAGGGTGAAGCCGCTTGGCGCATGGTGATTGAGCTGACGTCGGGCATTGCCTTGGGGTTGGCGATCGGGTTCGGTCTGGACATTCTGTTCGGAACCAAGCCGATCTTGATGGTGGTGTTTGTCCTTCTGGGCTTTGCAGCCGGGATAAAGACGATGCTCGGCACAGCTGCCGGGCTGGCAAAACAAACCGGGGATGACCCCGCGGACGAGAAGAGAGACTAGACATGGCGTCTGAAAGCGGCGGTCTTGCGATCCACCCGATGGACCAGTTCATCGTGAAGCCCCTGTTCGGGGACGGTCCGGTGATGTGGTATACCCCCACCAACGTGACGCTGTGGCTGTTGATCGCCGTGCTCGCCGTCGGCGCACTCATGGTGTTGGGCACACGCCGCCGCGCCATCGTGCCGACCCGCACGCAGTCGGTCGCCGAAATGATCTATGGATTTATCTACAACATGGTCGAGGACGTGGCCGGACATGAAGGGGTCAAGTACTTCCCTTATGTCATGACCCTGTTCCTGTTCATCTTGTTTGCCAACCTTCTTGGCCTGATCCCGATGAGCTTTACCACCACCAGCCATGTGGCGGTGACCGTGGTTCTGGCGCTGGCAGTGTTCCTGGGTGTGACCTTGCTGGGCATTGCACGCAAGGGCGTCGGCTTCCTGGGCATGTTCTGGGTATCGTCGGCACCGCTGGTCTTGCGCCCCGTACTGGCGCTGATCGAAGTGATTTCCTACTTCGTGCGTCCGGTGTCCCACTCCATTCGTCTTGCAGGCAACCTGATGGCGGGCCACGCCGTGCTCAAGGTATTCGCGGGCTTTGCTTCAATAGCATTGGTGTCCCCGATCGCTATTGGCGCGATGACCGCGATCTACGCGCTGGAGCTGCTTGTGGCCGTTGTTCAGGCCTACGTTTTCACCATTCTGACCTGCGTCTATCTGAAGGACGCTGTGGGCGACGCCCACCACTAAGGTTCGAACCAAACCTCAGCCATTCCAATCACAGGAGACTACTATGGAAGGCGATATCGCAGAAATGGGCAAATACATCGGTGCAGGTCTTGCTGCCTTCGGTCTTGGCGGCGCCGGTATCGGTGTTGGCAACATCGCTGGCAACTTCCTTGCCGGAGCCCTGCGCAACCCGTCGGCAGCCGCGGGCCAGACCGCAACGCTGTTCGTCGGCATCGCGTTTGCCGAAGCATTGGGCATCTTCTCGTTCCTGATCGCCCTTCTGCTGATGTTCGCGGTCTGATAGGTGGCGGGGGGCACACTGCCCCCCATCCCTGACTGACCCGGGCATATCTCAGGAGACGAACATGGCAACGGATGCGCAGAGCGCAGGCCAAAGCGCCGGGATGCCGCAGCTGGATTTATCTACCTTCCCGAACCAGATCTTCTGGCTCGTGGTTGCGCTGGTTGCGATCTATCTGCTGCTGACCAAAATCGCCCTGCCCCGCATCGGGGCCGTTCTGGCCGAACGCAAAGGCACTATCACCAATGACCTTGCCGCCGCCGAAGAGCTGAAGCTCAAGGCGCAGCAAGCAGAGGTGGCATATAATCAGGCGCTGGCCGATGCGCGGACCGAAGCTGCAAAGATTGTAGCGGCGGCACGGGTTGAAATTCAGGCCGAACTGGACACGGCAATTGCCAAGGCGGATGCCGAGATCGCTGCACGCGCAGCGGAATCTGAACGTCGCATTGGCGAAATCCGTGCCACCGCGTTGGACGACGTGACCGAAGTCGCCAAGGATACCGCGAAAGAAATCGTCGCGGCCCTGGGTGGACAGGCCGATGGGCGCAGCGTCACGGCGGCGGTGAACGCCCGGCTGAAGGGGTAAAGACATGCGGAAACTCATGATTTTCGCGGGTCTGGTTGCTGCGCTGCCGGCGCATGCGGCCTCTGGCCCGTTCTTTTCGCTGTCCAATACGGACTTTACCGTTCTTATCGCGTTCCTGCTTTTTATCGGCGTGCTGATAAAGTTCAAGGTTCCCGGTATGTTGACCGGGTTGCTGGACAAGCGCGCTGTCGAAATCAAGCAAGACCTGGACACCGCACGTCAATTGCGTGAAGACGCAAAAACCTTGCTGGCGTCCTATGAACGCAAAAGCCGGGATGTGAAATCGCAGGTCGAGCGGATCATCGCCACGGCTGGTGAGGACGCCCGCCTTGCGGCAGACGCTGCAAAAGAAGATCTGAAGCAATCGATCGCACGTCGCCTGCAGGCGGCCGAAGATCAGATCGCGTCCGCCGAAGCAGCAGCCGTCCGCGAAGTCCGCGAACGCGCAATTGTCGTGGCGATTGCGGCAGCGGGGGACATTCTGGCCAAACAGATGACCCCGGAAGCAGCCGGTGCCATGGTGGAAGCCTCGATAGCCGAAGTCGGTGCCAAGCTGCACTGATCAATGTCTGTCGTATGAATAGAACCCGGCCTTTGGGCCGGGTTTTTTCATGCCCATCAATTTGATTTGCAACAGGTGATGGCGCAACGCCCAGCCTGTCAGGCCCGACCGGACTGTGCATCAGTGCCTAGCGGCTGCGCTCGTGGTCCAACCGTTGCTTTGCAATCACCTCGTGGCGGTCAGCGGTGCGACCGTCCACAAGCGATTGCCGGACGTAGTCCAGATGCCCTTCCACAGCGGCCCGCGCCCCCTTGGGATCACGCGCCTGCAAGGCCGCGTTGATCTCCCTGTGCTGATCCAGCAAGGTTTCGCGGGTGATACGCTGACGAAACATGGTCTGGCGGTTGTAGAACACCCCTGCGCGCAACAGATCGTACATTGACCGCATCATATGCAGCATGATGACGTTGTGGCTTGCCTCGACAATCGCAAGATGGAAATCTGCGTCCAGCTCGGCTTCGTCCGCGGGATTGCGCTTGCCGTGGGCGGCTTCCATCTTTGAAAACAGGGTATCAATCACGGCCAGATCGGTGTCTGACCCGAACTGCGCGGCCCGTTCGGCGGCCAATCCCTCCATGTCGCGTCGAAACGAGACATAGTCAAACACGGCCTCATCGTCACTGCGGATCAGGTCCACCAGCGCCGGGGCAAAGGCCGAGCCAAACACCTCGGCGACATAGACACCCGCCCCGGCGCGACTGGCCAGAAGGCCACGGTCTTGCAGCTCGGCCACCGCTTCGCGCAAGGATGGTCGCGAAACGCCCAGACGTTCCGACAGCTCGCGTTCGGCAGGAAGTCGCTCCCCCGGTCGCAAGATACCGCGCAGGATCAATTTCTCGATCTGCCGCACAACGGCCTGCGACAGCTTTTCAGGATGGATCGGCGAAAATGGCATCAAGGCACCGGTCATTTTGGTAAAAACATATGACCGAAACAGGTCATGCACAATATAAATGCATTACGCAAAAGGGCCGGGCAAGAGCCCGGCCCTTCGTGCTATCCGGAAACCCGGATCAGTTGTAGGGGCGAATGATGATTTCGACGCGGCGGTTCTGCGCGCGGCCTTCTGCGGTCAGGTTCGATGCGATCGGCTGATCCTCGCCACGACCAATGGCAACCAGACGCGACGACGGCACACCGGCGTTGCGCAGAACACCCACCACGGCACCAGCGCGGCGCGTCGACAAGTCCTGGTTATAGCCAGCAGCACCGGTGTTGTCGGTATGGCCGATCACCTCAACCCGGCTTTCGGGATATTGCTGCAGGTTGGCGGCCACTGCGCGAAGGTCCGCCTGCAGATCCGGACGGACGTTTGCGCTGTCTGTCGAGAACAACAGATCCTGAGGCATGGTCACGACCAGCGCGTCACCGGTATTCACGACACCGATATTGCCCGAGGTCGAGTTGCGCAGGTCGGCAGCTTGCTTGTCCAAGCCGGCACCAATGGCGCCACCGATAAGGGCGCCCAGACCAGCACCGACCGCGGCCCTGCCCAGCTTGTTTCCGTCGCCTGTGGTCGCGCCCAAAGCGCCGCCGATCAATGCGCCAGTCGCGGCGCCCGTGCGGGTGCGCTGGCTGTCAGGATTGCCCTGCGGCATCGGATCACATGCGGCCAGTGTGAACACGCCCAAAGTGGCAAGAATAAGGGGGGTGCGAAGGATCATGATACGCCTCTCTGACAACCCGGAGCGGGCCGATTTGCCCAATCATACAGCGCTTGGCGGTCCCTAGACCAGTGGAGACATAAACCCACGCAGGATTCCGCCCATCACGCCTTTGGCATAGGGCCAGTTTTCGCCGGTTTGATCCGATGTGCAATATATTTGTGCATATGCCTGGGAACCCTACTCGGCGGCATCCACCCGGGCTGCTTCCCACGCTAGCATCGCGCGCTTGACGGGCAATCCCCAGTGATAGCCGCCAAGCCCGCCTGATTTGCGCAACGCCCGATGACAGGGGATCAGATAGCTGATCGGATTGCGCCCCACCGCTGTCCCCACAGCCCGCACCGCGCGGGGCAACCCAACCGTCTGGGCAAGCTCTGAATAGGTGGTGACGTGGCCTGAGGGGATTCGGAGCAAGGCTTCCCAGACCTTGATCTGAAAGGGTGCGCCTATCAGATGCAGCGCCGCCCCCTGCCCCGTCATCGCTGCAGACACCAGCGGACCCACGCCTGCCGGGTCCTCGGTATACGTGGCCAAAGGCCAGCGCCCGCGCATGTCCGACATGGCAGCATCACGTCCGGTTTCCTCGGTAAACGCCAATCCGCACAGGCCGCGGTCGGTGGCCATCGCAAGACTGTCGCCAAAGGGTGTCGGGCAATGGGCCCAGCGGATCACCACCCCCGCACCGCCCGCCGAAAACTCCCCGGGCGTCATTGCTTCCCACCGAAGAAACAGATCATGCAGTCGCCCACCGCCGGACAAGCCCGCCTCATGCGCGACCGCGAGGACGCTGAACCGCCGCGCAAGCAGACTTTTTGCATGATCCAGCGTCAGGTATTGCTGATAGCGTTTCGGGCTGACCCCGACCCATGCCGAAAAGATCCGCTGGAAATGTGCGGTGCTCATCCCCATCTGACCGGCCAGATCATCCAGTGTCAGCCCCGGGCCACCCGCGTCCAGTACGGCAAGCGCCCGCGCCATGACCCGGTAATGATACCCCGCCTCAAAGTCTGTGCTGTCCGTGGCCATTCATCTGTTCCCAAATACCCGCGCCATAGCGATCTGCCCCTGATCCTTCATCGTCAGATCACGTCTAACCGAACCGCAGCGGCCAAGGCGACCCGAATATTGCGCATCCGCCCATTGCCCACGCCACGGACCTGAGGCAGAAGGCAAGGATGGCCCGGCAACTTGATTATCATCACATCCGCGCAATTTTTGAACGGTTTCAGGCCGCCGAGCCGGAACCGAAAGGTGAATTGCATCATACCAACGCCTATACGTTGCTGGTCGCAGTCGCCCTGTCGGCCCAGGCAACGGATGTGGGCGTGAACCGCGCGACCGCGGCGCTGTTCCAGATCGTCGACACACCCGCAAAGATGCTTGCCCTGGGCGAAGAAGCCCTGATCGAACATATTCGCACCATCGGCCTGTTTCGGACCAAGGCCAAGAACGTCATTCGGCTCAGTCAGATTCTGGTAGACGAGTATGCTGGCGAGGTGCCGTCCAGTCGCGCGGCCCTGCAATCACTGCCCGGCGTCGGGCGAAAGACCGCAAACGTCGTGTTGAACATGTGGTGGCACATCCCGGCGCAGGCGGTCGATACCCATATCTTTCGCATCGGCAACCGCACGGGCATTTGCCCGGGTCGCGACGTGGATGCGGTCGAACGCGCTATAGAAGACCATATCCCCGCCGAGTTCCAACACCACGCCCACCACTGGCTGATCTTGCACGGCCGCTATATCTGTACCGCGCGCAAACCCAGATGCGGCATCTGCCTGATCCGCGATCTGTGCCCCTATGAGGACAAGACCGAATGAAAAAGTATCAGGTTGTCGGTATCGGCAATGCCATTGTCGACGTGCTCGCCCAGACGGACGACATGTTCCTTGACCACATGGGCATCACCAAGGGCATCATGCAACTGATCGAACGCGACCGCGCCGAGACGCTTTACGGCTCGATGCGCGACCGCACCGAAGCCCCGGGGGGCTCTGTTGCCAACACGGTGGCAGGGCTGGGCGCGCTTGGCCTGTCGACGGCCTTCATCGGTCGGGTGCGCGACGACGCATTGGGTCGGTTCTACGTCAAGGCCATGAGCGCCGAGGGCACCGATTTTCCCAATGCGCCTGTCGTTGGCGCAGAACTGCCCACCTCGCGCAGCATGATCTTTGTCACGCCGGACGGCGAGCGGTCTATGAACACCTATCTGGGGATTTCCGCTGATCTGGGCACCGATGACGTGTCCGATGATGTGGCGGGTGGGGCCCAGATCCTGTTTCTGGAAGGGTATCTGTTCGACAAGGCCCCCGGAAAAGCTGCGTTCCAAAAGGCAGCGCGCGCCTGTCGTGCGGGCGGCGGGCGGGCGGGAATTGCGCTGTCGGACCCCTTCTGTGTTGACCGGCACCGCGCCGATTTCAGGCAACTGGTGACGGAACTGGACTATGTGATTGGCAATGAACACGAATGGTGTTCGCTCTATCAGGTCGAAAACCTGGACGACGCGCTGGCGATGGCGTCTGCAGATTGCCCGCTGATCGTGTGCACGCGCTCTGGGTCAGATGTTGTGCTGATCGGCCCCGAGGGCAGGGTCTCGGCCCCGGTCCACCGCATCGTGCCCGTCGATGCCACGGGCGCGGGCGACCAATTCGCCGCCGGGTTCTTGTATGGTCTGGCCACAGGGCAGACGTTGCGCACCGCCGGACAAATGGGCTGCATTGCCGCAACCGAGGTTATAGGCCACTTTGGGGCGCGTCCTGATTCTGACATCAAGGCGCTGTTTCAGGCAAATGGCTTGATCTGATACGGTCCCGCGCCTGTTCGCAGGCGCGCGGCCCAATGGGGGGATCCAGCCCCTCGCCCCCGGCTGTTTCATCAGGAAACGGGCCCGCCGCAGACCGGGTGCAACCGCGACAGGTCGTTTCGACCCGACTCCGAAGCTTTCGTTCCGGCCAAAGCGATCCTGACCAACAGATTTTGGAACAAATTGGCGGCAAGACGGGCATCTAACCCGTCTTGCAAAGCTTTATGTCAACCGCGCTTGGGGGCCTGGCTCTTGGGCGCGGGCTTGCCTTTGCCGACTGCTGCGCGAGGCTTGCGCATGCTCTGGCTTGGGTCCGAGAAGTTCGGCTTGGGGGCTGCAGCTTCGGTCCGCTTGGGATAGCCGGTCTTGGCGCGGGCCGGGCCG